>NZ_JBCDMW010000050.1:0-1070 GCF_038433155.1 Luteococcus sp. H101 | reverse complement strand
ACCGCAACCAGGGCATGCTGCAGCAGTACCACAACGAGGTTGTGGGGCTGAACAACCGGATGACCAATGTCCATGCCGCGATCGGCCGGGTGCAGCTGACCAAGGTTGGCGCGTGGACCGAGCAGCGTCAGGCCAATGCGAAGTTCCTGTCGGAGAACCTGCAGGGTGTCACCCCGCCGCCGGTGGCTGAGGGTGCGGTGCACGTGTACCACCAGTACACGGTGCGGGTGCCGGAGGATCGCGACGGTTTCGCCGCCGCCCTGAAGGAGCAGTTCCAGGTTGGGTCGGGCATGTTCTACCCGGTCCCGAACCATCGGCTGGCGCCGTTCCAGTCCCCGGTGGAGCTGCCGGAGACCGAGAAGGCCGCGCTGGAGTGCCTGTCGCTGCCGGTGCACCCGTCGCTGTCCCAGGCTGACCTGGAGCGGATCGTCAACGCGGTGAACACCCTGGCGAAGGCTGGTGCGTGATGGCGAACCTGCGAGCAGGCCTGATCGGGCTGGGCATGATGGGCCGCCACCATGCCCGCAACCTGCGCGCGATCGACGGGGTGGACCTGGTCGGGGTCGCGGATGCGCAGGGCGACCCGCATGGTGTGGCGGGGGACCTGGAGATCAAGGGTTCCATCGACGAGCTGATCGAGGTGGGGCTGGACTACTGCGTGGTTGCGGCGCCGACGATCTACCACGACGAGATCGGCACCAAGCTGGCCGAGGCCGGGGTGCATGCCCTGATCGAGAAGCCGTTGGCCAAGGACACCGGGTCGGCCAAGAAGCTGGCCGAGCTCTTCCGGGCCAAGGGTCTGGTGGGTGCGGTGGGTCACATCGAGCGGTACAACGCGGCGCTGCAGAACCTGCGCAAGCGGTTGGAGGCCGGTGAGCTGGGTGACCTGTACCAGGTCGCGACCCGTCGTCAGGGCCCGTTCCCGAACCGGATCGCCGACGTCGGTGTGATCAAGGACCTGGGTTCGCACGACATCGACCTGACCGCGTGGGTGACCCAGCGGGACTTCGAGCTGGTGGCTGCCCGTTCGATGTTCAAGTCGGGCCGGCAGTACGAGGACATGGTCTCGG
>NZ_JBCDMW010000049.1:0-1270 GCF_038433155.1 Luteococcus sp. H101 | reverse complement strand
GGGAATGCCCCCAGTTTGGTTGACAGATTTCTAGGGGCTGGTCAGGCGGCCTGTGCGACCGTCTGATGGACCAGTTCGAACTCTACTGGGGTGAGTTTGCCGAGACGCCGTTGGCGGCGTCGGCGGTGGTAGGAACGTTCGATCCAGGTAATGATCGCCAACCGCAACTCGGCCCGGCTGGTCCAGAGGTGACGGTTCAGCACATTCTTCTGCACCAGGGCGAAGAAGGACTCCATGGCCGCGTTGTCGTCGCTCGCGGCAACCCGGCCCATCGACCCGGTGAGGTGATGGGCGTCGAGTTCCCGCAGATACTTCTTCGACCGGAACTGGCTGCCCCGGTCCGAGTGCACCACGCACCCCGCCACGTCACCACGCCGCTGAACGGCCATCCGTAGCGCGTTGACGGCCAGGCTGGCCTTCATCCGTGCATCGATCGAGTAGCCGACGATGCGGTTGGAGAAGGCATCCTTGACCGCGCACAGGTACAGCTTTCCCTCGGCGGTGTGGTGCTCGGTGATGTCGGTCAACCACAACAGGTTGGGCTGTTCAGCGGTGAAGTGGTGTTGGACCAGGTCGTCGTGGACCGGGTCCCCGGGCGTCTTCCACGAGCCGTTCTTGACGGAGTGGAACGAGCGGATCCGCTGCACCTTGCACAGCCGGTGGACCCGGTTCTCACCAGCGATGATGCCCACCTCGGGCAGGTCATCGGCGATCAGTCGGTAGCCCAGACCGGGGTCCTCGCCATGCAGGTCGATCGCGGCGTTGATCAGGTGCGCATCGTCCCAGTCACGCTGCGACACGGGGTCGGCGAGCCACTGGTAGTAGGCCTGCCGGGAGAAACCCAGCACCCGGCACGAGACCGCCACCGGCACCCGAATCTGTGTCCCCTTGGCCTGGGCCAGGTCAGTAACCAAGGGGTACATCATTTTGGGTTGATGTCACGGGACAGGTAGGCCGCGGCGCGGCGCAGGACCTCGTTCTCCTGTTCCAGCAGCCGGATGCGTTTCTTGGCCTCGCGCAGTTCGGCAGCCGAGCGGTTGTCGCCGGCCGGGGCATCGGCCCGGTCGGCCTTGGTCAGCCAGTTGCGCAGGCAGGACTCGCTGATCCCGAAGTCCTTGGCGATCTGGCCGATCGGGGCCTCGCCCTTGCGGGCGATCGCGATCACGTCGTCGCGGAACTCCTGGGGATGGGGCTTGGGCATGACATACATCCTCTCACCAGGCCCTCACGGACCTGAGATGTCAGTGTCAACCAAACCCGGGGCAGTCCC
>NZ_JBCDMW010000048.1:0-1284 GCF_038433155.1 Luteococcus sp. H101 | reverse complement strand
GGGTTAGCGGCAGAAATGTGTGTACAGCCTGACTGATTTCATTCGTGGCGGCTAGGGGTGATGGTGGTCTGAACATGCTCTGGGAGCATGTTCGGTGCAGGTTGCGAGGAATCACCCCCGGTGTGGTGTATGCGGCTCGAAGCTGGTCAAGAACGGCAAGACCACCGCCGGCAGGACCCGGTGGCGCTGCAAGGCCTGTGGCGCCTCCGCGGTCCAGTCCCGGCCCGACGTCACCCGCAAGGCTGAGCTGACAGCCTTCCGCCACTGGCTGCTGGGCAACGCGACGCAGCGCAGCATCGACGGCGGGACCGGCCGCTCGTTCCGCGCCACCACCAACTGGTGCTGGAACATCCGGGTGCCGCACCCCAACCCCACCGGGGAAGTCGACGACATCTTGATGGTGGACGGCACCTACCTCCAGGGCTGGTGCCTGCTCATCGCGTCCAACGGCACCTATGTGCGGGACTGGCAGTGGTGCGACCGCGAGTCGAAAGCTGCCTACCAGGCCCTGTTCGAACGCCTCCCGGCACCCGAGCTGGTGGTCGTCGACGGCGGTCAGGGCGTCGCCGCAGCCCTGCGCGAGTGCTGGCCCGAAACGCCGGTGCAGCGCTGCTACTTCCACATCTACCGCACCATCACCCGCCACCTGACCATGAACCCCAGACTGGAAGCTGGCAAGCAACTACGCGCCCTCACCGCGGCGCTCATGCGAGTCTCAACCCTGGACGAGGCCACCGAATGGACCCGCCAGTACCTGGCCTGGGAAGCCGAATGGGACAGCTTCCTCAAACACCGCACCTACGCCGGCAAGCACCGCGAACGACCCCTCGGAATCGGTCAATGCGCCACCTGGTGGTTCACCCACCGCGAGCTCCGCAAGAGCCGCGCCCTGTTCAGAGGCCTGATCCGTAGGCAAGAACTGTTCAGCTGGCTGGACTTCACCCCGCCCCGAGCACGGACCACATCTCCCTTGGAAGGCGGCCCGAACAAGGCCGTCAAAGACCTCCTACGCATCCACCGCGGCCTCCCGCCAGACCATGCCCGACGGGCCATCGAGTGGCTCCTCGACAGCCTCACCGAACACCCTCACGACCCCTGGGGACTAGCGCGGCCCCAACACTGGGACCCGCCACCCAAGCCACACCCAGTCCACGACGAACCCCTCGGCCCACAACCCGGCACCAACTTCAGCTGGGAAGACGGCAACGGCATCCAGAAAGGCTGGGCCGGCCGCTGGCGACCATGACACGCCCGAAGCCATACACACATTTCTGCCGCTAACCC
>NZ_JBCDMW010000047.1:0-1485 GCF_038433155.1 Luteococcus sp. H101 | reverse complement strand
CCCGTTACCTTGCTGGTGACCCCGTAGGGCGGGGTTACGGTCGCCGGGCCCGGCATGACTCTGTGCCCCTGTCGTACGCATGATCCGGGGGGTGTTGTCACCGGGCCTGGTGGCGCCAGCCGACCGCTGATAGGGACACGGCCTGTTCAAAGGTCTCTTCGTAACGTGGGTGCCGGCAGCTGACGCATCACCAGTGATCGACGACCGTCGCTTCGATGCAAGGATGGTGAGCGTCATGAACCAGGGCAGCGGCTTCGACATCTGGTGCGGGCTGGACGTGGGCAAACAAACCCATCACGCCTGCGCCCTCGACGCTGCCGGCAAACGCGTCTTCGACAAGGCCTTGCCCCAAGACCAGACCAAGCTGGAAGACCTGTTCCGCAGCCTGTCCGAGCACGGCCGGGTGCTGATGATCGTGGACCAGCCCAACACGATCGGCGCCCTGCCGATCGCTGTCGCCCGATCACTGGGCATCACGGTCGCCTACCTGCCCGGTTTGGCGATGCGCCGCGCCGCCGACCTCTACCCGGGCAACGCGAAGACCGACGCGAGGGATGCGTTCGTCATCGCGGATGCCGCCCGGACCATGCCCCACACCCTGCGCCGGGTCGACGCCGGCGAGGAAACCCTCGCCGAGTTGAAGGTCTTGGTCGGCTTCGACGAGGACCTCGCGGCCGAGGCCACCCGGTTGTCGAACCGCATCCGAGGGTTGTTGACACAGATCCATCCCGCGCTGGAACGCGTCCTCGGACCCAAATTGGGCACCAAACAGGGCCTTGCGGTGATCGAGCAACTCGGCGGCCCCCAAGGAATCCGGGCGGCGTCGAAGTCACGGCTGCTGCGCATCATCAGCAAGGCCTACCCTCGCGGCGCACAAGACTTCGCCGACGCCATCACCACCGCGATTGGTGAGCAGACCGTCACGGTCGCGGGCACCGCCGCCGCGGAACAGGTCCTGCCCCAACTCGCGGCGTCGCTGCGCCAGACGCTGGACCAGCGCCAAGCACTCGCCGCGCAGATCGAACAGGTGGTTGATGCGCACCCTCTTGCCGAGGTCCTGACCTCGATGCCAGGCGTCGGGGTCAGGACCGCAGCCAGGATCCTGCTCGACGTCGGCGACGCCTCACAATTCCCCACCGCCGGACACCTGGCCGCCTACGCCGGCCTTGCCCCAGTCACCCGCCGCTCCGGCACCAGCATCCGCGGCGAGTTCCCCGCCAGGTCAGGCAACAAACACCTCAAACGAGCCTTGTTCCTGTCCGCCTTCGCCGCCCTCCGAGCCGACTCCACCAGCAAGGCCTACTACGACCGCAAACGAGCCCAAGGCAAGAAGCACAACGCCGCCCTCATCTGCCTGTCCCGCCGCCGCTGTGATGTCCTGTTCGCCATGCTCAAGAACCGGGAGCCCTACCGGGCACCCGCCCCGGCACCGGAACCCCCACTCATGCCCCTCGCCGCTTGACGAGGAACATAGGGACACCCCCC
>NZ_JBCDMW010000046.1:0-2898 GCF_038433155.1 Luteococcus sp. H101 | reverse complement strand
CGGAGTAGTCGGTGGTGGCCTTCAGGTTCCCGGCCGGCACCAGTTCGGCCAGCTTCTCGGCCAGGAAGGCCTCACCGGGGAAGGGCTCCTGCCCCGCATTGATGGTGTCCACGACGCGCTGCTGGACGTCGACGCCGAAGACCTCATGGCCCTTCGAGGCGAACTGGACGGCGAGCGGCAGGCCAATCTTGCCCATACCGATGACGGCAATCTTCATGAAAGTCCTTTCGTGCGGCACGGTCCGTACCGAGTCTTCGGCAAGTCTACTGTCAGCGCCCTCGTCGTCGGGGAGCGACGGGCGGTCCTCATAGGCGCGGCTCAGAGCCGTGCCGTCAGGGCTGGACGAGAATCCGGATGGGGTTGCCCTCCCGGGTCTGCAACATCTCGATCCCCCGGTGGATCTCACGCAGCGGGACCACGGCGGAGATCGACTCGGACAGGTCGAGCCGGCCGTGCGCCACCAGTTCCGCCAGCATGGCGATGTCCTGCACCTGGTAGCCCAGATGACCCATCACCTGCTTGCGCCGCAGCGCCATGTCCATGAAGGTCCCCACCTTCATCTCCTGGCCGCTGATCCCCACCGTGACCAGCTTGCCGTTGACATCCAGATACTTCACGGCCTGCTCGGCGGTGGCGGTGATCCCCACCGCGTCGAAGGCGACGTCGATCATCCGGCCACCGGTGGCCTGCTCGATCTTGCTGCCCAGCTCGGGATCATCCGCCCGGAAGGCAAAGTCCGCACCCACCCGAAGGGCCCGCTCCAGCGTCCGGTCGTCGATGTCGACGGCGATGATCGGCACCGCACCGGCGAGCTTGGACAGCTGCACCAGGTGCGTGCCCACCCCGCCCAGGCCCCACACCCCGACGGCATTGGCCAGATGGACCTGGGCGGTGCGCACCACGGCGGCGAAGGGGGTGGAGACGGCGTCGGCCAGGATCGCCGCCTGGTCCATCGGCACCCCGTCGGGCACCCGGGTCAGGCCGATCGCGCCCGCCACCAGGTATTCCGCCCAGCCGCCGTCGAAGGAGAAGGCCATCAGCTGCAGCGCCAGGCACTCGGCAAAGTTGCCCCGACGGCAGTTGCGGCACTCCCGGCAGGCCCTGCCGGCCGACGGGATGACCGCATCGCCGACCTCCCAGCCGGTCACACCGGGCCCGATCTCGTCGATCCAGCCGCTGACCTCATGCCCTTGGGTGATCACCGGCAGCCGCGAGGGGAAGCTGCCGTCGATCAGGGAAAGGTCGGAGTGGCAGATGCCGCAGTAGGCCACCTTGATCCGCACCTCGCCGGGTCCCGGGGTGGGCACCGGGATCTGCTCCAGGGTGACCTTTCGGCTCTCGACGTGGAATCGTTCGGCCAGCATGGTCCGGGTCATGGGAACCTCCAAGCTCGTCGCCCCACGGCCACCGCAGCCCGGGACTGTCTGCACCACCGGTTTACCCCACCCGAATGCCCTTGTCACCCCGGGCAGCTGCGCACAGCATGAGAACGACTCGAAAGCCCGCCGACGAGGCCATTCCTTGTCACCTGTTTGCGTGACAGGGCCGGGAGTCACCAAATAGTTCACCAACCGAATAAAATCGTTCAATGAATGATTCACAAGGCACTATGGGTGAACAGCGGGATGTTGGAACGTGTTTGCTTGAATACTCAATCAAAAGCCGTTCTTTGCACAATCTCACATGAGCGGACATGCTTGTCACATCGCTTGAGAGACCCGAGGGTTCGCCAGAGCAGCAGCCGATTCGGGGGAATCAGCGAACCGGATGGACGGCTTCGGGGGAAGCCAGCATCCACTGGATGGGGTTTCGGGGGAAGCCGCCATCCACCAGACGAGGGCTTCGGGGGAAGCACTCAACTGCGGTGACTGCATCGGGGGATGCATGCACCCGGGGGTCACGGATTCGGGGGAATCCAGAACCCCAACGGCTCCGATCGGGGGATCGCAGCCCAGCAACGTCGGGCCCGAGGACACATCCTCGGGCCCACGTTGCGTTTCCGGCCACCGTCGAGTTCTGCCCACGGTGCGACCCCGACCCCTCGACAAGCTCGGGGACCGTGGCTGGGCTACGGACTCAGGGGCCGCGGTGAGGTCGTCGTCGGGCTCGGAGCCTCGCAGCGCGGTTCCGCGAGGAGACGCGAGCGAGCGAGCGTCGACGAGACGCAGCGCCAGAGGCTACCGACCCGATGACAAACCGACCCGGACAATTGCGGTCCAGGGCCTCGACAAGCTCGGCCACCATGGCTGGGTTCCTGCCACAGATTCGGGAACCGCGGTGAGGTTCGTCGTCGGGCTCGGAGCCTCGCAGCGCGGTTCCGCGAGGAGACGGGAGCGAGCGAGCGTCGACGAGACGCAGCGCCAGAGGCTGCCGACCCGACGACAAACCGACCCGGACAATTGCGGTCCAGGGCCTCGACAAGCTCGGCCACCATGGCTGGGTTCCTGCCACAGATTCGGGAACCGTGGTGAGGTTCGTCGTCGGGCTCGGAGCCTCGCAGCGCGGTTCCGCGAGGAGACGCGAGCGAGCGAGCGTCGACGAGACGCAGCGCCAGAGGCTACCGACCCGACGGCGAACCGACCTGACAATTACCCCAAGGGCCTCGACAAGCTCGGCCACCGTGGCTGAGTCCGCCCGAAAGGCTCGGGGACCGTGGCTGGGTTCCTCGACAGACTCGGCCACCGTGGCGGGGTTCCCCTCGACAGGCGGGAAAGCGTCCGCCCCGGCCCTCCGACAAGGTCGGGGACCGGGGCGGACCGCTCGGGAGCGGCGTTGCGTCAGTTGATCTCGACGAACGTGTTGTTCTTGCTGGATTCGATCATGGCCTCGCAGACCTGGACGACGCGGGCGCCCTGTTCCAGGGTCACGATGTCGGCGTTCTTGCCCAGCACGGCGTCA
>NZ_JBCDMW010000045.1:0-45661 GCF_038433155.1 Luteococcus sp. H101 | reverse complement strand
CCCGCCGCCGCTGTGATGTCCTGTTCGCCATGCTCAAGAACCGGGAGCCCTACCGGGCACCCGCCCCGGCACCGGAACCCCCACTCATGCCCCTCGCCGCTTGACGAGGAACATAGGGACACCCCCCAACGCAACTATTGCGTCAGGGGGTCATCCTGCATCTGTTCTCAGCAAGGATGACCTCAATCGTCCAGGCCGCGCAGCCAGCCGCGCAGCTGGTGGGTGGCCCGCACGTCGTCCTCGTTGTACTCCAGTACCCGGGTGGTGGCCTCGGTGCGGGTCAGCTCATCGGGCCCGGTGACGGCATCGCGGAACCACTTCTGGGAGTTCAGGCCCCCCGGGTCGTCGTCGCGCCACTCAAAACCGGGCCCGGAGCGGGCCACCACCTTCAGCCCCAGACCGTTGGTGCCGAAGAACTGCCCCTTCATCAGGGTGAACATGTCCACCAGATGGGTGCGCACGCGGTTGGCGGCGGCCAGCACCGCCGGATCGCCCAACCGTTTGGCCAGCCGCATCAGGTGCACCACCTCATAGTCCGAGTAGTGGTAGACCAGCGCGTCCGGCCGCTCGGTGGTGACCCGGTCCAGCCAGCCGATCGCCTCGGCGGCCAGCTCCTCCTCCGTGGCATTGTCCAGCTCCTCGAACCGGGAGATGGCCTTGTAGAAGGGGGGATTGCCGCTGGTCCGGTCATCCACCAGGAAGCCCCACAGGTAGACCCGGTCCCCGGCGGAGGTCTCGATGTCGAAGTCGATCTCCAGGCTCACCTCGGGCAGCTCGATCGGGTCCGAGTTCAGCCTTTCCAGCTCCACCCCGGCCAGCATCAGCGACGCCCGGCGGGCCGCCAGCCGCAGCCGGGACTCGGCTCCGGGCCGGTGGGCCACCTCCGGCAGGTAGCTCTCCATCAGCGCCTCGACGTCGGTGCCGGCCAGGTCCGCCAGGGTGTTGATCCCGCGGCTGCGCAGGACGCTGATCTCGCGCACATCCAGGGGGGACTTGCTGATCCGCAGGCTCAGGTCGTCGTCACGCAGCTGCGGCTTGCACGCCTCCCACCAGGTGCAGTGGTCACATTCCCGGACCACGATCGGGGAGACCATCGGCCGCGGGTCGTCGTCCTGCCCGGTGCGACGGCTGGCCACCTCGGCCACCTTCACCCGGAAGCCGAACTCGTGGTCATAGCGTTCCAGGGCGCTGCGCAACCGCCACCCGCTGGCAGCGGTGCGGGAGAAGGTGCGCAGGAACTTGCGGGACAGGTCCACCCAGCTGATCACCGGCTGGTGTGGGGAGAAGGGCTGGTCGGTGCCCACCACGCCCGCCGTCGGGGCGCCCCCGGCGGCAAATCCGGCGGCCTCCACCAGCCGCCAGTAGTGCACCATCTGCAGCAGGTCGCCCTCGCGGGAGGCGCGGAAGGTGAAGCCCACCCGCTCGAAGTCCTCGGCGGGGGAGCTGAGCCGGCTGAATCGGCAGGGCCATTCGGCATGGGTGATCTCCAGCACCCGGTGGCGCTTGACCTCCACCGGGCGGTAGCCGGGGCGGCCATCGGCCTGGTCGGCGCCGCGCACCAGGGCGTCGGGCTGGCCCTTGCGGTGGCCGACGACGTCGATCGGGAGACGCGGGCCGATCACCACCGGACGGCCCTCCGCCAGCGCTTCCAGCGTGAGCCGCTGCGACTCCTGCCGGTCGTCGATCTCCCGCAGGTCCAGCGCTCCGGCGCTGCGGGAGAAGGTGTGCAGCACCTCGTCCTCGTAGGCCTTGCCACCGGCGAACAGTTCCTGCAGCGCCTCATCGGGGGGGCTCTGCGGGGTCTCCATCAGCGGATCGAACCGGTTCTGCGTCTTGACCGGGCAGGACCGCGCCGCGTAGGGGTCCAGGATGATCGCCATCAGGCGTGCCTCAAGCCTTCCAACCGCGGTGCAGCGCGACGATTCCCTGGCTGAGGTTGCGCCAGCCGACGGCCTGCCAACCGGCCTGGCTCATCAGCTCGGCCAGCTGCTCCTGCGGGGGCCAGGCCAGGATGGACTCGAACAGGTACTCATAGGCCGACGGATTGCTGGCGGCCTTGGTGAGCAGGGGGATCATCCGCGGCAGCCACTGCTCGTAGACAAAGGCGAAGGCCCGGTTGGTGGGGCGGCTGAACTCGCAGATCACCACCTGCCCCCCCGGCTTGGTGACCCGCAGCATCTCGGTCAGGGCACCGCGGGTGTCCTCCACATTGCGCAGGCCATAGCTGATGGTCACCGTGTCGAAGGTGTTGTCCGCAAAGGGGAGTTGCAGGGCGTCCCCGGCGACGAACTGCAGGCCCGGCTGGCGCTGCCGGCCCACCCGCAGCATCCCCAGGCTGAGGTCGGTGGGGAAGACCTCCGCGCCGCGCTCGGCGAAGGTGGCGGCCGACGTGCCGGTGCCGCCGGCCAGGTCCAGGATCCGGTGGCCCGGCTTCGGGTCGACGGCCTCGACGGTGTCACGGCGCCACTGGCGCTGCAGCCCGAAGGTCATCACGTCGTTCATCAGGTCGTAGCGCTGGGCCACGCCGTCGAACATCTGGGCAACGTCGGCGCGTCGCTTGGCAAGGGTGGCACGGGTCTCGAACACCCGGCCATTTT
Organism: Luteococcus sp. H101; assembly: GCF_038433155.1. Classification (NCBI taxonomy): domain Bacteria; kingdom Bacillati; phylum Actinomycetota; class Actinomycetes; order Propionibacteriales; family Propionibacteriaceae; genus Luteococcus; species Luteococcus sp. H101. The sequence goes on along the minus strand of NZ_JBCDMW010000045.1, from coordinate 43,064 downwards.
TCCACACCCCGCGCCGATGGCGCAGAATGGAGCCCATGGCCAAACGCAAGACCGTCCTGAAGGTCTCCAACCTCACCAAGTCCTACGGCGAGCACGTGATCGTCGACAACTTCAACCTGGAGGTGGGGGAGGGCGAGGCCATCGCCCTGACCGGGCGCAATGGTGCCGGCAAGTCCACCGTGCTGCGCTGCATCATCGGTGCCGACCGGCCCACCGAGGGCACGGTCGAGGTCTGCGGGATGCCGATGCGGGAGACCAATCCGGACATCCGGCGCAATGTGGCCACCGTGATCGATGACCTGGACTTCTTCCCGGACCTGTCCGTCGTGGAACACCTGGACCTGCTGGCCCGTGCCCATGGCGAGGCCGATCCCGACGCCTTGGTGGACGAGGTGCTGGAGGAGGTGCAGCTGGTGCCCCAGTCCGGCCAGCTGCCCGGCACCCTGAGCTCCGGCCAGCGGCGACGGCTGGCCCTGGCCACCGCCTTCGTCCGCCCCCGCAAGCTCCTGGTGCTGGACGAGCCGGAGCAGCGCCTCGACGTCGAGGGGATCGCGTGGCTGGGCCAACGCCTGCGGGCCGACCTGGACCAAGGTCTGGCGATCGTGATGGCCTCCCACGAACCCAGCCTGGTGGCCGCCCTGCGGGCCCGCGAGGTGGAGCTGGGCGGGCCGCGCGGATGACCGCCACCATCGACGCTGTCGAGGGCGAGTTCGCCGAACCCCTGCGCCCGCAGTTCGAGGCCGACGAGAAGCAGCTGCTGCTGCTGATGAAGGACTGGCGCCAGGGCCGCGCCACCCGCAACCTGCGTCAGGCCTTGTCGGACGCCTACATCGCGGTCTTCACCGTGGTGATGATCGCCGCCATGGTGATCAACGTGATCATCAGTGCCCAGCGGGTGGCCAGCACCTGCGGTACCGGCGCGTGCCTGTCCGCCCGCGGCCTGCTGCCCTGGGCGGCCCTGTTCGGCTCGCTGGCCCTCACCCTGGCCGCCTGCCGGCTGTTCGGGCCGGTGCTGGCCTCGGCCGCGGAAGGTTTCTGGTTGATGGACGCGCCGGTCCGCCGGGCCCGGCTGCTGGCCAACCGCCTGGTCCTGGCCATCGGTCTGGCCCTGGCCCTGGGGGCCGCGATGGGCGCCCTGGTGGCGGCCCTGACCGGTTCCCCCGGCCTGAATGTGCTGACCTGGGCCGGCGCGACAGGTCTGGGCGCCGCCGGCCTGGTGGCCCTGGCCGCCGCGGAGCAGGGGGCCGAGCGCTCCTGGACCGTGCGGACGCTGCACCTGGCCGCGTCGCTGGCCGGTGTCGCCACGCTGCTGGCCGTGGTGGCCACCGCCACCGGCCAGGCGTCGATCCACATCGGCAATGACCGCACGCTGCAGTTGACCCTGCTGACCGCGGGGATCGGGCTGGTGCTGGCCATCGCGGCCGGCCTGGTGGCCCGCACCCGGCTGGGCCGAATCCGGCGTGCCCGGCTGCTTTCCGGTGGCTCGCTGGCCAGCGGCATGCAGGGTGCCATGTTCGCTCTGGACTTCGGCCTGATGCGCGACATCCTGGTGGAGCGGGAGGCGCTGCAGCGCGGCTCGGTCAAGCCCGCCCGGGGCCGCGGCACCGGGATCCAGGCGCTGGTCTGGCGCGACGCCCAGCGGCTGGTGCGTTTCCCCAAGCCGCTGGCCCTGTTGGCGGTCAGCGTCGTGGTGCCCTATGCCGTCCAGGCGCTGGGTCTGGGTTCGCTGAACGTGGCCATCTCGGCCCTGGTGCTGATGGCCGCCCTGATTCCGTGCTTCGGCAGCCTGCGGGTGCTCAGCCGCACCAAGGGGCTGGCCCGCAGCCTGCCGTGGAGCACCGCGGAGATCCACACGGCCACCACCATTGTCCCGGCCGTGCTGACCGCGCTGTGGGGGCTGGCCGTGGTGCCGGCCTTCCTCGGTCTGGGCACCGAGGCCCAGCACGATCCCACCCGCAGCCTGCTGGTCAGCGTTGTCTGCGCGGTGGCGGGTCTGGTGGCCGCCGTGCGCTGGGTCTCCGCCAAACCCGCCGACTACTCCGCCCCGATGCTGTCCACCAGCGCCGGTGCGATGCCCCCCGGCCTGGCCCTGAACCTGGTGCGTGGCTTCGACATGGTGGCCCTGATCACCCTGCCCGTGGTGCTGGGCTTCAGCCCCTGGATCTCGCTGGTGCTGGCCGCGGTGGCGTTCAGCATCCTGCGGATGGGCGGGATTGACCAGCAGGCTCTGCTGGAGCAGCAGGAGGAGCAGAAGCGCCAGCTGGCTGAGGCCAAGGCCGAGCGCACCGGTCAGAAGCAGCCGGACAAGCCGGCCGCCAAGAAGGTCGTCGCCCCCAAGCAGCCCGGCAAGCCATCCGGTGCCACTGCCGTCAAGCAGGCCGGGACCAAGCAGGGGGCGGCCAAGCAGGGGCCGGGGCAGCGCCAGCAGCCCAGGAAGGTGGTGCGGCGCAAGCGTTGACCGGGTTCACTCCCCGGTGAGGGCCTGGCGCATCGGGGTGAATTTGGCCATGGTCTCGGCCACCTCCTCTTCGGGCACGGACTCGCGCACGATCCCGCAGCCCGCGTAGAGGTGCATCTCCCGTTCGTCGACGCCGGACAGCTGGCCGCCGCGCAGGGCGATGGCCCACTCGCCGTCGCCGGAGCTGTCAATCCAGCCCACCGGCCCGGCATAGTGGCCGCGGTCCAGGTGCTCCAGCTCGGCGATCAGTTCGCGCGCCTTCTGGGTAGGCGTGCCGCAGACCGCCGCCGACGGGTGCAGCGCGGCCGCCAGGGCCAGTGAGGAGGTGCCCTCCCGGACGACGCCGGTGATGTCGGTGGCCAGATGCAGCACATTGGGCAGTTCCAGCACATAAGGAGCGTCGGGCACGTTCATGCCGGTGCACCAGCCCTCCAGGCCTGCGGCCACGCTCTCCACGGCGTACTCGTGCTCCCGCAGGTCCTTCATGGAGCCGGTGAGCACCGTGGCCAGCTCCGACGGATCGGCGGCATAGGGGCGACGGATGGTGCCGGCCAGCACCCGGGAGGTGGCCAGGCCCCCCTCGGTGCGCACCAGCATCTCGGGGGAGGAGCCAACGGTGCGGTCCACCAGATAGGTCCAGCAGTCCCGGTAACGGTTGACCAGCTGGTTCACCAGCCAGCGCGGGTCGATGGGGTGCTCCGCCCGGGCGACGATGTCGCGGGCCAGCACCACCTTGCTCACCTCGCCCCGCTTGATCATGGCGACGGCCTCGGCCACGCCCTGCTGCCAGGTCTCGGAGTCCAGGCTGCCGTCGCGCAGCTCGACGGTGCCGGGGCCCACCGGGTCCGGCTGCACCGCGGGCATCAGGTCGGTCACGGTGCCGTGGCCAATCCGGGTCATCCAGGCCTGGCCCCGGCGCCGGCCGATGACGACCTCGGGGACGATCAGCACCGATGGCTCATCGGAATGGTCCTGGTCAAAGCTGAAGGAACCGAAGGCCACCGGGCCAGTGCCGGAGACGCCCGGGAGTTCGGTCTCGTTCTCCAGGGAGGCGACGAACTCGCCCCACCAGACGTCGGCGGCGGCCAGCGAGTCGGTGGTGAACCGCGCCACCTCACCGATCCCGACCACCCCGTCGCCACGCCGCAGGAAGACCTGTGCCTTGCCGTCCGGAAGGAAGCGCTCCAGGTTCCCCGGGTCCGGAATGGAGACAGTGCGTGCACGCAAGCGTTCGGATCCCGGGTTCACAATCACCGCAGCATGGTACCCAATTGCGGCGTGGAGCTGGTCAACGGCGCAACCACCACCAATTGCGCAACTTGAATGTTGCCTAAATGGCTCTCGTTTGACCTTGTCAGTGCGGAATTGTCGCGGGCGGGGTGGCAGCTTGGGTTCGTCCTCGGCTAGGCCCTAGACTCTGCCCGGTAAGGCCCCCGAGGACCTGTCGTAGTGCGGATCGGTGTCACTCGGCCCGGGGGTCAACTGTCAGGAGTCACAATGTCGCAGCCGGCTTCGTTCGGGCCTGCCCGTGACCCCGAAAGCCGCCCCGCCAGCACCGAGCGCCATGCCGATGTGATCGTCGTGGGGGCCGGCCCCGGTGGCTCCGGCACGGCCGCCCACTTGGCCCGACGCGGTCTGGACGTGGTGCTGCTGGAGAAGGCCACCTTCCCGCGGGACAAGATCTGTGGCGACGGACTCACCCCGCGCGCGGTGCGTGCCCTGGTCAAGCTGGGCATGGACATCAGCGAAGCCAACGGTTTCCACCGCAACAAGGGGCTCAAGATCTACGGCGGGGACCTGACCGCGGCCAATGGCAAGGACCTGTTCATGCCCTGGCCGGACCTGAGCGACTTCCCCAACTTCGGCCTGACCTGCGCCCGGATGGACCTGGACGAGAAGCTGGCCCGGCATGCCGCCAGCCTGGGCGCCGAGCTGGTGGAGGGCGCCACCGTCAACGCCCCGATCCTGGACGAGCGCAATGACCGGATCATCGGCGTCACCACCAAGGACGGCCGGCGCTGGCTGGCCCCCGTCGTGGTGGCGGCCGACGGCGTGAGCTCGCGCCTGGGCGTGGCGATGGGCGTGCACAAGCTGGACCGGCGCCCGATGGGCGTCGCCGTCCGGGCCTATTACAAGAGCCCCCGCGGGGCCGATGACTTCATGGAGTCCTGGCTGGAACTGTGGGACGGCGAGCCCGGCAAGTCCAATGTGCTGCCCGGCTACGGCTGGATCTTCCCGATGGGCACCGACGCCCAGGGCAACACCATCGTCAACGTCGGTCTGGGCATGCTGGACAGCTCCGATGCCTTCGGCAAGACCGACTACAAGGACCTGATGCGCACCTGGCTGGCGGCCACCCCGCCGGAGTGGGAACTGACCGAACAGAACCGGTTGGGCCCGATCCGCGGTGCCGCGCTGCCGATGGGTTTCAACCGCAAGCCCGCCTATGCCCGGGGCCTGCTGCTGGTGGGCGACGCCGGCGGCATGGTCAACCCGTTCAATGGCGAGGGGATCGACTACGCGCTGGAGGCGTCCGAGCTGGCCGCTGATGCCATCGCCGCTGCTCACGCCCAAGGAATGGGGACCGCCGCCGCCGAGCGCGCACTGGCCGGATACAGTTCGCGTTTGGAAGGAAGTTTCGGTGGATATTTCCGGCTCGGCCACGTCTTCGCCTGGCTGATCGGCAAGCCCGCTGTGATGCACGTCTGCATCAAGTACGGCCTTCCCCGCAAGCGTCTGATGCGGCTGGTGCACAAGCTGCTGGCCAATCTCACCGATGCGCGCGGCGGCGACCTGGACGACCACATCATCAACACGCTGACCCGGCTGGCCCCCAAGGCATGACGAACGGGCAAGATCGGGAAAGAATGAAGCAAGTACACCTCAGGAAGGGCGCAAGGGCATGAATCCCTACATTGCGATCACCGGTCTGGCAGCCTTGGGCGCCGTCTTCGTGCTGGTGATGGTGGCACTGAACCTGCTGTTCAGCCCCACGCAGCCGAACCGCACCAAGCTGGAGACCTATGAGTGCGGCATCGACCCGACGCCGCAGGCCAAGGGCGGCGGCCGCTTCCCGGTGAAGTACTACGTGATCGCGATGCTCTACATCATCTTCGACATCGAGATCGTCTTCCTCTACCCGTGGGCGGTCTCCTTCAACAAGCTGGGCACCTTCGCCGTCGTCGAGATGCTGCTGTTCATGCTGACCGTCTTCATCGCCTACTTCTACGTCTACCGCCGCGGCGGCCTGGACTGGGACTGACCCCAGCCGAACGAAGGGATACCAACATGAGCAACGAAGAAGACGGCAGCGTCCTGCTCGCCTCCTCCGAGGCCGTGGTCGGCTGGCTGCGCAAGACCTCCTTCTGGCCGCTGACCATGGGCCTGGCCTGCTGCGCCATCGAGATGATCAGCTACGGCGGCCCGCGGCATGACGCCGCCCGCTGGGGTCACGAGGTCTTCCGCGCCTCGCCCCGCCAGGCCGACCTGATGATCGTCTCCGGCCGGCTGAGCCAGAAGATGGCCCCCGTGGTGCGCCAGCTCTACGACCAGATGCCCAACCCCAAGTGGGTGATCTCGATGGGTGCCTGCGCCAGCTCCGGCGGCATCTTCAACAACTACGCCATTGTGCAGGGTGTGGACCACATCGTGCCGGTGGACTACTACCTGCCCGGCTGCCCGCCCAACCCGGACCAGCTGATCGACGCCATCTTCAAGCTGCGTGCCGACATCCAGCACTACCCGCTGCTGGGCGACATGAAGCGCAAGCAGGAGCGCGACGAGCAGGCCGCCCTGGTGGCCACCCCCACCCATGAGATGAAGGGCCTCATGCGATGAGCGAGGACAAGACCATCAACGAACCCGTCACCGATCCCGAGGCGGCGCCGAAGGCGGGCGTCGAGCGGGAGGACGCGCAGCCCTCGGGCCAGCTGGACGTCGCCGGTCAGCAGACCCATCAGGGTGCCTATGTGCTCAAGCAGAGCCAGGGGATGTGGGGCAAGGGGTCCCCGGACACCTCCGGCTATGCCGGGATGAACCGCACCGTCGAGTGGCCCGGCGTGGCCCAGCGCCCCTTCGGCGGCTGGTTCGACGAGGTGGCCGACACCCTGGAGGCCCGGGTCCCGGGCTACTCCACCGGCCGGGTGATCGTGGACCGGGACGAGCTGACCCTGTTCGTCCGGCCCGAGGCGATTGCCGCGGTCTGCCGCCAGCTGCGTGACGACCCGGCCCTGCGCTTCGAGGTGTGCACCGTGATCAGCGGCGTGCACTACCCGCAGCAGACGGGCGAGGAACTGCACGTCGTCTACCAGCTGCTGTCCATCACCCACAACCGTCGGCTGCGGCTGGAGGTTGCCCTGCCGGACGGCCACCCGCACGTCGACTCCGTCGTGTCCACCTACCCGATGGCCGACTTCCACGAGCGCGAGGCCTGGGACATGTTCGGGATCATCTTCGACGGCCATCCCGGGCTGACCCGCGTGCTGATGCCGGACGACTGGGCCGGGCACCCGCAGCGCAAGGACTACCCGCTGGGTGGCATCCCGGTGGAGTACAAGGGTGCGACGGTTCCGCCGCCGGACCAGCGCAGGAGCTACTGATGAGCCACAACAGCAATGAGGACACCGTGACTGACCTGTATGCGGCGCCCGGTGAGGCACCCGTCGACCATGTGTACCTGACCCAGGGTGCCGACTGGGACGAGATCGTCAGCGAGCACGCCGAGCGCGGCGACGAGACGATCGTGATCAACTTCGGCCCGCACCACCCGTCGACGCACGGCGTGCTGCGCCTGATCCTGGAGCTGGACGGCGAGACCGTGGTCTCCCTGCGCCCCGGCATCGGCTTCCTGCACACCGGCATCGAGAAGAACATGGAATACCGCACCTGGACCCAGGGCGTGACCTACATCACCCGGGCCAACTACGTGGCCAGCATCTTCAACGAGGTGGTCTACTGCCTGGGTGTGGAGAAGCTGCTGGGGATCAAGGCCCCGGAGCGCGCCGACATCCTGCGCGTGATGGCAATGGAGGTCAACCGGATCGGCTCCCACTTGATCGCGGTGGGCACCGGCGGCCTGGAGCTGGGCGCATCCTCGGTGGCCGAGGTGGCGCTGCGCGAGCGCGAGATCACCCTGGAGTTCCTGCAGGCCGTCACCGGTCTGCGGATGAACAATGCCTACGTCCGCCCCGGCGGCGTCTCGGTGGACCTGCCCGACGACGGGCTGGACCGGCTGCGGGCTCTGGTGGCCCGGATGGAGAAGTACCTGCCGGAGCTGGGCCAGTTCTGCAACACCAACCCGGTCTTCCGGGCCCGCACAGTCGACGTCGGCACCATGGACCTGAGCGCCTGCATGGCGCTGGGCGTCTCCGGCCCCGCGCTGCGCGCCGCCGGCTACCCGTGGGACCTGCGCAAGACCCAGCCCTACTGCGGCTACGAGACCTATGACTTCGACGTGGTCACCTGGGACACCCCGGACTGCTATGGCCGCTTCCGGATCCGCCTGGAGGAGATGAACCAGTCCGTCCGGATCCTGAAGCAGTGCATCGAGAAGCTCGAGGCCACCATGGGCCAGCCGGTGATGGTGGAGGACCCGCACATCAAGTGGCCGGCCCAGCTGGCGCTCGGCCCCGACGGTCAGGGCAACTCCAATGAGCACATCAAGCACATCATGGGCGAGTCCATGGAGGCCCTGATCCACCACTTCAAGATCGTGACCGAGGGCTTCAAGGTGCCCGCCGGTCAGGTCTACGTCGCCATCGAGAATCCCTGTGGCGAGCTGGGCATGCACCTGGTCAGCGATGGCGGCACCCGGCCCTTCCGGGCGCACCTGCGCGACCCAGGCTTCAACCACATGCAGGCGCTGCCGGCCCTGACCGAGGGCGGCATGCTCTCCGACGTCGTCCCGGCGATCGCCTCGATCGACCCTGTCATGGGTGGTGTGGATCGCTGATGTACCTGTCTTCCCGTCTTTCACTCCAGGAGGCCACCGCATGAGCGGCCACGAGTTCCAGTCCCACTTCAGCGATGCCGACACCGGCATCGACTACGACGACGAGTCCACCAACATCACCGCCCAGACGGTGGAGGAGATGCGCGCCATCGCGGCCCGCTACCCGCAGCCGCACTCGTCGGTGCTGCCGATGCTGCACCTGGTGCAGTCGGTGGACGGCCGGGTCTCCCCGGCCGGCATCCGGATCATCGCCGAGCTGTTGGGCCAGACCGAGGCGCAGATCACCGGCGTGGCCACCTTCTACACCATGTACCACCGGCGCCCCGCCGGAAAACACCACATCGGGGTGTGCACCACCACCACCTGTGCGGTGATGGGCGGCGACATCCTGCTGAGCTGCATGGAGAAGAAGCTGGGCATCACCGAGGGCCAGACCACCAGCGACGGCACCTTCTCGCTGGAGCGGCTGGAGTGCAATGCCGCCTGCGACTTCGCGCCCGTGATGATGGTCAACTGGGAGTTCATGGACAACATGACCCCGGACAAGGCCAATGAGCTGATCGACGCGCTGGCCGAGGGTCGCGAGGTGCAGTCCACCCGCGGCGCCACCATCACCAGCTGGCAGGAGGCCGAGCGCGTCCTGGCCGGCTTCCCCGACGGCCGCGCCGACGAGGGCCCCAGCGCCGGCGAGGCGTCGCTGCGCGGCCTGCGGATCGCCCAGGAGAAGGGCTGGCGCGCCCCCACCGCCGACGAGATCCCTGCACCCACCCAGGAGGAGGCGAAGTGACCGACATCCTGACTCCCGTCCTGAGCAAGAACTGGGCGGACGACCGGTCCTGGAAGATCACCAACTACGAACGCCAGGGCGGCTACCAGGCGCTGCGCAAGGCACTGACCATGCAGCCGGCCGACGTGATGAATGAGGTCAAGGACGCCGGCCTGCGCGGTCGTGGCGGCGCCGGCTTCCCGACCGGCCTGAAGTGGTCCTTCGTGCCGCAGGACAACCCGAACCCGAAGTACCTCGTCGTCAACGGCGACGAGTCGGAGCCGGGCACCTGCAAGGACATGCCGCTGATGATGGCCAGCCCGCACACCCTGGTGGAGGGCGTGATCATCAGCTCCTATGCCATCAACTGCCACACCGCCTTCATCTACATCCGCGGTGAGGTGCTGCACGTGATCCGTCGCGTCCAGCAGGCGGTGCGCGAGGCCTACTCCGCCGGCTATGCCGGCAAGAACATCCTGGGCACCGGCTATGACCTCGACATCGTGGTGCACGCCGGCGCCGGCGCCTACATCTGTGGCGAGGAGACCGCGCTGCTGGACTCGCTGGAGGGACGCCGCGGCCAACCGCGCCTGCGCCCGCCCTTCCCGGCCGTGGCCGGCCTGTACGCGTCACCCACCGTGGTCAACAATGTCGAGTCGATCGCCTCGGTGCCCAGCATCATCGAGCACGGCAAGGCCTGGTTCGCCCACATGGGCACGGAGAAGAGCAATGGCTACACGCTCTACTCGGTCTCCGGTCATGTCAAGCACCCCGGCCAGTACGAGGCGCCGATGGGGATCACCATGCGCCAGCTGCTGGAGATGAGCGGTGGGATGCGTGAGGGGCACGAACTGAAGTTCTTCACCCCGGGTGGTTCCTCCACCCCGATCTTCACCGCCGAGCACCTGGACGTGCCACTGGACTACGAGTCGGTGGTGGGCGCCGGGTCCATCCTGGGCACCAAGGCGCTGCAGTGCTTCGACGAGACCACCTCCGTGGTGCGCAGCACCCTGCGTTGGGTGGAGTTCTACAAGCACGAGTCCTGCGGCAAGTGCACCCCCTGCCGCGAGGGCAACTGGTGGCTGGTGCAGACCCTGCGCAATTTCGAGCAGGGCACCGCCCAGGAGGGCGACATCGAGAAGCTGCTGGACGTCACCGACAACATGTCGATGAAGTCCTTCTGCACCCTTGCGGACGGCGCGGTGGCCTGCGTGCAGAGCGCCATCAAGCACTTCCGCAGCGAGTTCGAGTCCGGCTACCACACGCCGGCCTGGGAACTGTTCCCCTATGAGAAAAGCGCCCTGTTCGCCGACCCGAATGCTGGGTCGCGGCACGGCGCCGGCCAGGCTGGAGCACACGCATGAGCGTCGACACCAACAAGACCGCACCGGTTGCCAAGCCCGACGAGGTCACCTTCACCATTGACGGGATCGAGATGAGCGCCCCCAAGGGGACGCTGATCCTCCGGGCCGCCGAGACCGTCGGGATCGAGATCCCGCGCTTCTGTGACCACCCGCTGCTGGACCCGGCGGGCGCCTGCCGCCAGTGCATGGTGGACATCCCCGACGGCGGCAACGGCCGCCCGATGAAGCCGTCCGCCGCCTGCACCACCACCGTCATGCCGGGCATGAAGGTGAACACCGCCGCCACCAGCGAGGTGGTGGCCAAGGCGCAGGAGGGCATGCTCGAGTTCCTGCTGATCAACCACCCGCTGGACTGCCCGATCTGTGACAAGGGCGGCGAGTGTCCGCTGCAGAACCAGGCCATGAGCCACGGCCGCGGCGAAAGCCGCTATGAAGGTGCCAAGCGCACCTTCGCCAAGCCGATCGACATCTCCAAGCTGGTGCTGTTGGACCGGGAGCGGTGTGTGCTCTGCCAGCGCTGCACGCGGTTCAGCGCGCAGATCTCCGGCGATCCCTTCATCAACCTGCAGGAGCGGGGTGCCTTCAGCCAGATCAACACCGACGGCGAGCACGCCTACGACTCCTACTTCAGCGGCAATGTGATCCAGATCTGCCCGGTGGGTGCCCTGACCAGCGCCGACTACCGCTTCCAGAGCCGCCCCTTCGACCTGGTCAGCACCGAGACCTCCTGCGAGCACTGCGCCGCGGGCTGTGCGCTACGCACGGACCACCGGCACTACCAGGTGAAGCGTCGCCTGGCGGGGCTGGATCCCCAGGTCAACGAGGAGTGGAACTGCGACAAGGGCCGATTCGCCTTCCGCTACGGCCGCGGCACCGACCGGCTGGAGACCCCGCTGGTGCGGCGCGACGGCAAGCTGGTGCCCGCCAGCTGGCACGAGGCGATCGATGCGGCCGTCACCGGTCTGCAGCGGGCCGAGGGCCGGGTGGGCGTGCTCACCGGCGGTCGGCTGCTGACCGAGACCGCGTATGCCTACGGCCGCTTCGCCCGCGGCGTGCTGGGTACCAACAACATCGACTTCCGGTCCCGCCCGCTGAGCGGCGAGGAGGCCGATTTCCTGGCCGCCCGGGTGGCCGGCCGGACGCTGGACGAGTCGGTCACCTACGCCGATCTGGAGAAGGCCAAGCGGGTGGTCCTGGTGGGCTTCGAGCCCGAGGACGAGAGCCCGATCATCTTCCTTCGCCTGCGCAAGGCCTTCCGCAAGAACAAGCTGGAGGTGCTGGCCGTCGGCAGCCACCTGTCCAATGGCTCACGGAAGATGGGCGCCACGCTGGTGCCCGCGCTGCCCGGCCAGGAGGCCCTGGCGGTGCAGGCCCTGCCGCAGCAGACCGAGCTGGGCGCCGACACCATCATCCTGGTGGGGGAGCGGGCCGGCCAGTCCGCCGGCACCCTGACCGCCGTCGCGCAGTTGGCCGACGCCACCGGCGCCCGGCTGGCCTGGATCCCGCGTCGGGCCGGTGACCTGGGTGCAATCGAGGCCGGCTGCCTGCCGAACCTGCTGCCCGGTGGCCGTCCGCTGGCGGATGCCACCGCGCGGGTTGACCTGCAGGCCGCCTGGGGCGTCGAGCACCTGAACGCCGAGCCCGGCCTGGACGCCGAGCAGATGCTGGCGGCCGCCGCGTCCGGCGAGCTGCAGGCGCTGGTGGTCTCCGGTGTCCAGCTGTCCGACCTGGCCGATCCGGCCGGGGCTCGGGCCGCCGTCGAGCAGGCCGGCTTCGTGGTCAGCCTGGAGCAGCGGCTCTCCGAGGTCAGCGAACGCGCCGACGTGGTCTTCCCCGTGGCCCTGCTGGAGGAGCAGTCCGGCAGCTTCCTCAACTGGGAGCACCGCGTCCGCCCGGTGGCCGTGGTCAACCGACAGAACAATGCCCCGATGACCGAGATTCGGGTGCTGGCCGCGCTGGCCGACGCCCTGGGTTCGGACCTGGGGGTGCGGACCGCCTCCGCCGCCGGCCGGGAACTGGCCGAGCTGGGGGACTGGGAGGGTGCCCGTGCGGTGCTCGCCCCCGCCGCCGCGGCCCCGGCCGACAACGGTGCGGGCGTGCTGGTGGACAGCTGGCGGCTGCTGCTGGATGCCTCCGCCGGCGTCGACGGTGCCAACCACCTGATGGACGTCGCCCCGCCCGCCGTTGCCCGGGTCTCGGTCAACACCGCCGCCCAGCACGGCCTGAGCCACGGTGGGACCGTCACGGTGCGCGGCGCCTCCGGCAGCGCGCAGCTGCCGGTCTGGGTGGAGACCCAGATGGTCGACGACGTGGTCTGGCTGCCCGCCAACCTCGCCCCCGTCAGCAATGAGGCGCTGGCCGCACCGGCCGGCAGCCGGGTGATGCTGGAAGCCCGTCCCGCTGGAGCCGCCGGCTCCGAACTGGTTGGAGGTGTGGCATGACGCCACTGGAGTCTTCGTCGATCTTCGGCCCCGATCCGTGGTGGATCGTCGCCATCAAGGTGCTCGGCGTGTTCATGCTGCAGCTGCTGTGGTGTCTGTTCAACGTGTGGTTCATGCGCCGCGTGCTGGGCAAGATGCAGAACCGCAAGGGCCCCATCATGAACTCGCCCGGTGGTCTGCTGCAGGCCATCGGCGACGGCATGAAGCTGCTGTTCAAGGAGACCTTCATCCCGCAGGGCACGGACAAGCTGATCTTCAAGCTGGCCCCCGTGATCGCCGGCGTCTGCGCCTTCGCGCCGTGGGCGGTGATCCCGCTGGCCGGTGAGGTGAACATGTTCGGCCACACCACCCGCTTCATGGTGACCGACCTGCCGGTGGCGGTGCTGTTCACCCTGGCCACCGGTTCGATGGCGGTCTACGGCCTGGTGCTGGCCGGCTGGTCCTCGGACAACTCCTACTCCCTGCTCGGCGGTCTGCGGGCCAGCGCCCAGATGATCTCCTACGAGGTGGCGATGGGCCTGTCCCTGGTCACGGTCTTCCTGATGGCGGGCACCATGTCCACCTCCGAGATCGTCGAGGCCCAGGCGCACCACATGAGCCTGTTCGGGATGGACGTGCCGCTGCCCAGCTGGTACGCGATCGTGCTGTTCCCGAGCTTCTGCCTCTACTTCATCTCCATCCTGGCCGAGTCCAACACCCCGCCCTTCGACCTGGCGGAGTGCGAGCAGGAGCTGGTCAGCGGTTACTCCACCGAGTACACCGGCTTCCGCTACGGCACCTACTACCTGGCCGAGTTCATCCACATGGCCACCCTGAGCGCCCTGGCGGTCACGCTGTTCTTCGGCGGCTACCGCGCGCCCTTCCCCTTCAACCTGTTCGGTGGGGCCCTGGACCACGGCTGGTGGGGGGTGCTCTGGTTCTTCCTGAAGACCCAGATCATGATCTTCTGCCTGATCTGGTGCCGCGGCGCGCTGCCGCGCTTCCGCTATGACCAGTTCATGGGCATTGGGTGGAAGCGGCTGATCCCCTTCAGCCTGGTCTGGATCATGTTCGTGACCCTGCTCAAGGCCTCGCTCAATGCCGAGGGCACCACCCGCGTCGTTTTGGCCGGCGTGCTCGGCCTGCTGGCCATCGCACTGCTCGGCTGGCTCTTCTTCGGCGGCGAACAGGAGCAGGATGACCTGCCCGTCGACGACGGCGAGTTCGACGCCTTCGCCGGCGGCTACCCGGTGCCCCCGCTGCCCGGCCAGTCGCTGCCCACCAGCAACCCCGTGGTGAGCGCCCAGCGCGTTGACCGGGATGACCTTGCGACCACCAAGAACGGAGTTGACGCCTGATGGGTCTCCTCGACCAGTGGGCCGGTTTCGGCATCACTTTCCGAACCATGTTCCGCAAGACCTTCACCCAGGGCTACCCGCAGAAGGGCAAGGAGAAGGTCTTCGCCCCGCGCTTCCACGGCCGCCACCAGCTCAACCGCTGGCCCGACGGGCTGGAGAAGTGCGTCGGCTGCGAGCTGTGCGCCTGGGCCTGCCCGGCCGACGCCATCTACGTGGAGGGCGCCGACAACACCGAGGACGAGCGCTACTCGCCCGGTGAGCGCTACGGCCGCGTCTACCAGATCAACTACCTACGCTGCATCTTCTGCGGCATGTGCATCGAGGCGTGCCCGACGCGCGCCCTGACCATGACCAATGAGTTCAAGCTGGCCGACCGCTCGCGGGAGGTGCTGATCTATGAGAAGGATCGGCTGCTGGCCCCGCTGCTGACCGGCATGGAGCAGCCGCCGCACCCGCGACGTCTCGGCGACGACGAGGATGACTACTTCCTGGGTCTGCCGGCCACTGGCCAGCCCGACGTGCGCACGGCCCCCAGCGGCGCCACCAGCGCCACCCGGGTGACCAACCAGGACTCGACCACCCATGGGGGAGTGACCAAATGACAAGCCTTGTCCCGCTCGTGACCGCACAGGCGGTCGCCTTCTGGGTGCTGGCGCCGGTGGCGGTGCTCGGCGCCCTGGGCATGGTGCTCGGTCGCAAGCCCGTGCACTCGGCCATCTCGCTGGCGGCGATGATGATCGCCCTGGCCGGGCTCTACGCCTCGCTGGATGCGCCCTTCCTGTTCGTGGTGCAGATCATCGTCTACACCGGCGCCATCCTGATGCTCTTCCTGTTCGTGCTGATGCTGGTCGGCGTCGACACCACCGACTCGATGGTGGAGACCATCCGTGGCCACCGCGCCGCGTCGGTGCTGGCGGCGCTGGGCTTCGCGGTGCTGCTGATCACCGCCGTCGGCAACGGCATCGTCGGTGACGCGGTGGGCCTGGACGAGGCCGTCAAGGCCCAGGGCGGCAATGTGCCGAGCCTGGCCGAACTGGTCTTCACCAAGTACGTCTTCGTCTTCGAGGCCACCGCCGCCCTGCTGATCACCGCCGCCCTGGCCGCGATGGTCTTGGCGCACGGCGAGCAGCTGCGGCCCAAGGTGCGCCAGGCCGGCCAGGTGCAGGCCCGCCTGCGCAAGTACGCCACCGAGGGTGCCCACCCGGGCGCCCTGCCGAACCCCGGCGTCTACGCGCGCAGCAATGCCATCCAGTCCCCGGCCCTGCTGCCCGACGGCAGCATCGCCGAGAACTCGGTGATCGACGCGATGGCCGAGCGTGGCGTGGTGACCAATCCGGAGGAGCTCAGTGCTCCCACCAAGCGTGCCTTCGACGCGATCGAGTCGGTCAAGGCCGAGGAGGGGCGGGAATGAACCCGAACTACTACCTGGTGCTGAGCGCGATCCTGTTCAGCATTGGCGTCCTGGGCTTCCTGCTGCGCCGCAACGCGCTGGTGGCCTTCATGTCGATCGAGCTGATGCTCAACTCGGCCAACCTGGCGATGGTCAATTTCGCCCACGCCCACGGCAACCTCGACGGTCAGGTGGCCACCTTCTTCGTGATGGTGGTGGCCGCGGCCGAGGTCGTGGTGGGGCTCGCGATCATCGTGACCATCTTCCGTACCCGACGCTCGGCCTCGGTCGACGACGCAAACCTGCTGAAGTTCTGAGGGGGCATCGGTGAATCTTCTCGAGATTGTCACTCCCGTCGCGGCGAGCGGAATGTTCCGCTACGCCTGGACGATGATCGCGGTTCCCGGTCTGGTGGCGGCCTTCCTGCTGCTGGCCGGCCGGGCCACCGACAAGTGGGGCCACCTGCTGGCCACTCTGGCCTGCCTCTACTCCTTCTCCATCGGCGCCTGCCTGTTCGGCGAGATGCTGATGGCCGACGAGGGCAAGCGCGCCGTCACCAACCACCTGTGGACGCTGTTCGAGGCGGGGCAGTGGAAGGTGGACGTCAGCCTGCTGGTGGACCAACTGTCCATTCTGTTCGTGCTGCTGATCACCGGCGTCGGCTCGCTGATCCACATCTACTCCATCGGCTACATGGCCCACGACGAGCGGCGTCGGCGCTTCTTCGCCTACCTGAACCTGTTCATCGCGGCCATGCTCACCCTGGTGCTGGGCGACAACTACCTGATCACCTTCTTCGGCTGGGAGGGCGTCGGCCTGGCCTCCTACCTGCTGATCTCCTTCTGGCAGCACAAGACCTCCGCGGCCCTGGCCGGCAAGAAGGCCTTCGTGATGAACCGCGTCGGTGACCTCGGCCTGACCATGGCGATCTTCACCATGCTGGCCCAGCTCGGCAGCTCGTCCTTCGTCGACGTGAACCGGGGTGCCGAGCACCTGTCCGGCTTCTGGGCGACGGCGATCGGCCTGTTCCTGCTGGTGGCGGCCTGCGGCAAGTCCGCGCAGGTGCCGCTGCAGGCCTGGCTGCTGGACGCCATGGAGGGCCCGACCCCCGTCTCGGCCCTGATCCACGCGGCCACCATGGTGACCGCCGGTGTCTACCTCGTGGTGCGTAGCCACCACGTCTACGAGCAGACGGCCACCGCGCAGCTGGCCGTGGCCATCGTCGGTACCGTCACCCTGCTCTTCGGCGCCTGGATCGGTACCTCCAAGGACGACATCAAGAAGGTGCTGGCCGGCTCCACCATGAGCCAGATCGGCTACATGATGCTGGCCGCGGGGCTGGGCCCGATCGGCGCGGCCTTCGCGATCTTCCACCTGGTCACCCACGGCTTCTTCAAGGCCAACATGTTCCTGGGGGCCGGTTCGGTGATGCACGGGATGGAAGACGACGTCGACATGCGGCACTTCGGTGCGCTGCGCAAGGCGATGCCGATCACCTTCCTCACCTTCGCGATGGGCTACCTGGCCATCATCGGCTTCCCGTTCACCGCCGGCTACTTCTCCAAGGACCACATCATCGAGGCCGCCTTCGAGAAGTCCCCGGTCTTCGGTGGCCTGGCCCTGCTGGGTGCCCTGGTGACCGCCTTCTACATGACGCGCCTGATGATGATGACCTTCTTCGGTGAGAAGCGCTGGCTCAAGGGTGTGCACCCGCACGAGTCCCCGGCCACCATGACCATCCCGCTGATCGTGCTGGCGGTGCTCAGCATCGTGGCCGGTGCGGTGATGAACAACTGGATCGGGGAGTGGCTGGCGCCCGCGACGGGCGCCGAGGTGCACCACATGGCGCTGACCCACGTGAGCACCATCGGGATGATCACCATGGCGGTCGTCGCGCTCGGTGTCTTCCTGGGCTGGTTCTTCTTCCGCAAGGACATCCCGTCCTTCCAGCCGGCCACCAACAACCCGCTGGCCCTGGCCGGGCGCAATGACCTGTACGGCGACGCCTTCAACGAGGCGGTCTTCATGTACCCCGGCCAGAAGCTGGTGGGGGCCCTGGACCTGGCCGACCGGAGCGTCGTCGACGGTGCCGTGATGGGTACCGCCTCCGCCCTGGGTGGCCTGTCCACTGTCGTCCGCAAGCTGCAGAACGGCTATGTCCGTAGCTATGCCCTCACCATGGTCGCTGGCGCGGTCCTGGTCGGGCTCGCACTGATCCTCGGCCAGCTGGCCTGAGGGGAGGAGAAACAATGACTTTCCCCTTGCTCACCGCGCTGGCCCTGGTGCCGCTGGTCGGTGGTCTGGTCCTCTTCCTGGTGAAGGGAGGTGCGGGCCGCACCCTCGGCCTGGGCATCAGCCTGGTCACCCTGGCGCTCGGCCTGCTGGCCTTCTTCACCGGGGGTGACCTCGCCGAGGAGCACACCTGGATCTCCGCCATCGGCGCGCACTACGCCCTGGGCCTGGACGGCATGGCCAAGGCGATGGTGCTGCTCACCGTGATCCTGGTCCCGATCGTCCTGCTGGCCGAATGGAACATCGGCGACGACGAGGGCAACTGGTCCGGCAACGCGTTCTTCGCGCTGGCCCTGGTCCTGGAGGGCCTGGCCCTGTTCGTCTTCATGGCCACCGACGCGCTGCTGTTCTACCTCTTCTTCGAGGCGACGCTGATCCCGATGTACTTCCTGATCGGCGGTTGGGGCGGGCCCAAGCGGGGCCAGGCCGCGCTGAAGTTCCTGCTCTACTCCCTGGCCGGCGGCCTGGTGATGCTGTTCAGCATCATCGGCCTGGGCGCCCACAATGCCACCAACGGCACCCCCAGCTTCCTGATCCGTGACCTGGCGGCCGCCAACATCGACGGCAGCATCGGACGCTGGCTCTTCCTGGGCTTCTTCATCGCCTTCGCGATCAAGGCCCCGATGGTGCCGGTGCACACCTGGCTGCCCGACACCGCGGAGCAGGCCAGCCCGGGTGCCTCCACCCTGCTGGTCGGCATCCTGGACAAGATCGGCACCTTCGGCATGATCCGCTTCTGCCTGACCATCTTCCCGGAGGCCAGCAAGTGGGCCACCCCGGTGGTGTTGGTGCTGGCCGTGGTCTCGATCCTCTACGGCGCCCTGATGGCGATCGGTTCCAAGCACCTGCTGCGGCTGGTCAGCTACACCTCCATCAGCCACTTCGGCTTCATGGTGCTGGGCATCTTCGCCTTCACCAGCCAGTCGATGAACGGCACCGTCTTCTACATGCTGAACCACGGCTTCTCCACCGCGGCGCTCTTCCTGGTGGTGGGTTTCCTGATCCGCCGTCGTGGTTCGGCCGACATCAATGCCTTCGGTGGGGTGCAGAAGGTTGCCCCGGTGGCCGCCGGGCTCTTCCTGGTCTCCGGCCTGTCGGCCCTGGCCCTGCCCGGCATGTCCAGCTTCATCAGTGAGTTCATGGTGATGGCCGGCGCCTGGCAGCGTCACCCGGTGCTCACCGCCGTCTCGACGCTGGGCACCGTGCTCGCCGCGCTCTACGTGCTGCTGGCCTATCAGCGCACCATGACCGGCCCGGTCACCGAGCAGGCGGACAAGCACTTCACCAACAATGACCTGGACCTGCGGGAAAAGGCCGTGATGGCCCCGCTGGTCGCCCTGCTGCTGGTGCTCGGCTTCCTGCCGCAGCCGATGCTCAAGGTCACCGAGAACACCGTGAAGGACACCATGGCCCAGGTTGGCATGACCGATCCGCAGCCCGTCGTGAAGGGAGTCAAGTGATGAGCTTGCTCAACATCCTGGTTCCCCTGGAGATCGTCGCGCCCAAGCTGGAGTACCGGCTGCTGGCGCCGCTGATGCTGGTGCTGGTGGGCGCCTGCCTCGCCATGCTGGTGGAGACCACCAGCAAGCGCGGCCCGCGCTACGGCGCCCAGCTGATCGTCACCGCGGTCACCTTCCTGGCCGCCAGCGCCCTGCTGGTGCGCAACTGGCTGATCGGCAGCACCGAAATCGGCGCCATGGACACCATCGCCGTTGACGGCCCCACCTACTTCGTCTGGGGTTGTCTGCTGGTCTTCGGCCTGATGGCCGCCCTGCTGTTCGCCGAGCGACGGGTTTCCGCCGGGCAGTCACAGTTCACGGCGATGGGCTCCTCCGTCCCCGGCTCCCCGCTGGAGCGGGAGGCCATCGCCGCCCGGGCCGAACACACCGAGGTCTTCCCGCTGCTGATGTTCAGCGTCTTCGGGATGATGCTGTTCGCCTCCGCGAACAACCTGCTGGTGATGTTCGTCGCGCTGGAGATCTTCTCCCTGCCGCTCTACCTGCTGGCCGGTCTGGCGCGTCGTCGCCGGATGCTCAGCCAGGAAGCGGCGCTGAAGTACTTCCTGCTGGGCGCCCTGTCCAGCGCCTTCTTCCTGTACGGCACCGCGCTGCTCTACGGCTACTCCGGCTCCTTCCAGCTGAAGGACATCGACGCCGCCATCAGCCTCGGCACCCAGGGCAATGGCCTGCTGCTGGCCGGCATGGCTCTGGTCGGGATGGGCCTGTTGTTCAAGGTGGGTGCGGTTCCCTTCCACTCGTGGACCCCCGACGTCTACACCGGTTCGCCCACCCCGGTCACCGGCTTCATGGCGATCTGCACCAAGTTCGCCGCCGTCGTGGCCATGATGCGCGTCTTCTACGTCGCGCTCGGCGCCGCGCGGTGGGACTGGCAGCCGCTGTTCGCCCTGATCGCCGTCCTGACCATGGCGATCGGCGGTCTGGTGGCCCTGACCCAGACCGACGTCAAGCGGATGCTGGCCTACTCCTCGATCGCGCATGCCGGCTTCGTGCTGGTGGCGGTCCTGGGTGCCAACACCGCCGCCAATGGCCTGGCCCCCGGCGGGATCGGCTCCACCAGTGCCGTGCTGTTCTACCTGGCGGCCTACGGTCTGGCGACCCTGGGCGCCTTCGGCCTGATCACCATGGTCCGCAAGGCTGGTGGCGAGGCCACCAGCCTGGCCGCCTGGCGTGGTGTCGGCCGGAGCAACCCGGCCCTGGGCGTGCTGATGACCCTCTTCCTGCTGAGCTTCGCCGGCATCCCGCCGACAGCCGGCTTCGTCGGCAAGCTGCTGGCCTTCACCGCGGCCTGGAAGGGCGGTTACGCCTGGCTGGTGCTGGTGGCCATCATCATGAGCCTGATCGCCGCCTTCTTCTACCTGCGGATGATCGTCGTGATGTTCTTCCGGGAGCCCGCCGACGACGAGGTGGAGGTGGTCAACCCGTCGTGGATGACCTGGCTGGTGGTGATCATCGGCGCCGTCGGCACCCTGGTCTTCGGCATCTACGCCCAGCCCCTGCTCAACCTGGCCCAGCAGGCAGGCATCTTCCTGCGCTGACCCGCAGCTGAGCCCCAACCGGCCCGCCCCGATCCTCGGGGCGGGCCGGTTCTTGTTGTCTGCCCGCGCGCTGAGTTCGCCACGATTCCCGAGTCTGTCCGGGGGCGGCCCACGTGGAGCAACCCTGCATGTGTCGCGCATGATGCGCGTCGTGGTTGTCATCTCCCGCGGGGAGCCCACCGGCTGGTGGGCCGGTGGGCTCCCTGGGCGCAACATTCGCAGGGGAGCATCCGGCCAGACCTGGTCGATCGCCAGTCCGGACCGGTCAGTCCGGTGTCCTGCCTTGTCTGGCCCCGGTTCTGGTGTAGAACGAAGGCATGATCTTTCGTCGCGGGCGGGACCAGGAGTTCGTCGGAGTGACCCCGGGGCAGGTGCCCGTCGACGGTACCGGCAGCACCCGGCCGGTGCGCGGCGGCCGCGAATGGAAGGGCGAGGTGGCGGTGCAGTTCCACCCGCCGAAGGACGTCTCGCCCGCGCTGGCCGGCACCGTGCTGGACGGGCAGGTCAACCCCGCCGACCTGGGTGCCATGATGATCGACCTCAGCCTGCGCGGCTGGTTCCGGATCGGCAAACAGGGCGACGACTGGGAGCTGCAGCTGCTGCGGCCCATCGTCGCCTCCGAGCTCACCCCGGCCGAGGTGCTGCTGCTGCAGGGGCTGTTCCTGGGCCAGGCCGAGTACGTGCTGCTCAGCCAGATCAAGAAACAGCTCGCCGGCCCGCTGCGGCAGTGCCGGGATCAGCTCTACCAGGACGTCGTGGCCCACGGCTGGTACCAACGCCACCCCGACCCCGGCAGGCTTGCCACCTGGTGGTTCGGCCGTTCACCGCGCACCGCCGCCGGCACCGCCGTGCGGATCCAGACCTTGGGCTTCCGCAAGTACCTGGCCACCGCCGAGGCCGACCAGATCCGGTTCGAGGAGGCCGCCGACCAGTTCAGCCGCTACCTGCCCTATGCCATGATCTTCGGCCTGGCCGAGCGATGGGCCGGGGTGATCGGGGAGGTGGTCCGCCGCGCGCAGTTCACCGACGCCGCCGCCGTGGCCGCGGAATTCGCCAGTGACCCGATGGCCTGGTACCTGCTGGACGGGATGCTCGACCTGGCCGAGCTGGGCGTCGCCAGCCTGGACCTGGCAGACCTGGTTGGCGAGGCCGGCGGGCTGTTCGACTCGCTGGACGGGCTCGGTGGCCTGGCCGAGGCCTTCGACGGGCTGAGCGACTTCTTCGGCGACTTCGACCTCTTCGACCTGTTCGACTTCTGACACACGGGGGCTCTGCCCCCGTGGGCCCCCGAAAGGCCCGAAAGGCGTGCAAGTCGCTCCGCTCCGCCTCGTTCGTTCCGCCGAGGCGCACCGGGCTCGTTCCTCGCCCTGCCTCGTCGAGCTACTCACGCTCGTCCCTCGCGCTCGTAGCGACACACGGGGGCTCTGCCCCCGTGGGCCCCGAAAGGCGTGCAAGTCGCTCCGTTCCGCCTCGTTCGTTCGGGCGAGGCGCACCGGGCTCGTTCCTCGCCCTGCCTCGTCGAGCTACTCACGCTCGTCCCTCGCGCTCGTAGCGGCCCCTCGACAGGCTCGGGGTCCGTGGTGGGGCGGCCCGGTGAGCACGCCTCGCGCGCCGGGATTGGGCGGGTGGGCGGCCAACCACTAGGCTGGGGTCGGTCTGCATGGCCCCATACCGCAGGAAATGAGGAGAACCGTGACGCACGTCGTGGACGAGGCCTTCGACGCTTCGGTCACCGCTCGGCTGGCCCGGATCGAGGAGGATCTGGTGCAGGCGGCAGTGGCCGACAGCCCCTTCGTGACGGAGGCCGCCCGACACATCATCGACGCCGGCGGCAAGCGCTTCCGGCCGCTCTTGGTGATCCTCGGTTCCCACTTCGGCGCCGACTTCGACGAGGCCGACCTGGTGCGAGCCGCGCTGGTGGTGGAACTCACCCACGTCGCCAGCCTCTACCACGACGACGTCATGGACGACGCCGACAAGCGCCGCGGGGCGCCCAGCGCCAACCGTCGCTGGGACAACTCGATCGCCATCCTGGTGGGTGACTACCTGTTCGCCCGCGCCTCCACCACCGTCGCCGAGCTGGGCACCGAATACGTCCGGCTGCAGGCCGAGACCTTCGCCCGGCTGGTCCAGGGACAGATCGCGGAGACCCGCGGCCCGCAGGAGGGCGACGATCCGCTGGCCCACTACCTGCAGGTGGTGGCGGACAAGACCGGCTCCCTGATTGCCACCTCCGCCGTCTTCGGGGGCATGGTGGCCGGCGCCTCCGACGAGGTGTTGCGCGCCCTGGGCGCCTTCGGGGAACAGATCGGCGTCGTCTTCCAGCTGAGCGACGACATCATCGACATCACCAGCACCGTCACCGGCAAGACCCCCGGCACTGACCTGCGCGAGGGGGTGCCCACCCTGCCCACCCTGATGCTGCAGCCCTCCACCGACCCGGCCGACGAGCCGCTCAAGCAGCTGATTGCCTCCGACCTGTCCGACGACGACCGGTTGGCCGAGGCGCTGGCCGCCCTGCGGGCCCACCGGGTGATCGAGCAGGCCCGGGCCGAGGTGCAGCGGCACGCCGACCTGGCCCTGTCCCACCTGGCCCCGCTGCCCGACGGCCACGCCAAGACGGCGCTGGCCAAGATCTGCACCGACCTGGTGGGCCGCTCCAACTGACTCGCCGGCGCCCGTGACCCCAGGCGTGGCTCCGACCGGTACCCGACGGGAGTAACGATGCTCGACCTGCGCCGCCTGCACGTCCTGGCCGCCGTCGACCGGTTCGGCACCATGACCTCCGCGGCCGCGCACCTGCACATCACCACGTCGACCGTCAGCCAACAGATCGCGCTGCTGGAGAAGGACGTCGGGATGCCGTTGTTCGACCGTACCGGGCGCACGGTGCGGATCAACGAGGCGGGCGCCAGTCTGGTGGCGCACTACCGGCGGATCGTCGCCGTCGTCGAGGAGGCCGAGAGCAGCCTGGCCCGCTTCCGCACCGGCGTCGAGGGCGTCATCCGGATCAGCACCTTCCCCAGCTTCGCGTCGGCCGTGCTGCCCACCGTGTTGATGGCCCTGCGGGAACGCTATCCGCAGCTGGAACTGCTGGTGATGGACACCGAACCGCACGAGAGTGTCGCCCGGCTTCGCGAAGGCGAGATCGACGTCGCCGTGGTGGACAACAGCATCGCCTTGCCAGGGGAGGGAATCGACGTCATCCCCCTGGCCCGCGACGAGATCGTGCTCTGCCTGCCACCCCACCACCGCCCCACCCCGGCAGATCCGGCCGCCCTGGCCGACTTCGCCGACGAGGCGTGGGTGATGGACGCCGAGCACACCGGCTTCGAGGCCTGGATCAGCGACATCTGCCAGCAGGCAGGCTTCGAACCACGCGTGGTGGCACACTGCAGCAATCTGGTTGCCGCGCTGGGTCTGGTCCGCGCCGGATTCGGGGTGGCGTTGATGAGTTCGCTCAACCTGGGCCGGGAGACCGCGGACCTGATGGTCCGCCACGTGGAGCACGCCCCCTACCGGGAACTGCGCATCCTGGTGCGCACCGCCAGCCGGAACTCTCCCGTGGCCGGTGCCGTGGTGGGGGAGCTCAGCCGGGTCACCCGGGAGCACTATCGCCACAAGAACGCTTCAATCAGCAAGATTTCCAGCTGATTGTCCATTTTTCCCGCAATCATCCTTTGCGAAACGTCAACAGCGAGCATCCGTAGGTCGGACCTCATGGCCTCTCCGGGTCCCTAGAGTTGGTTTGGCGATCAGACAATTCACTGTTCGCCGTGACCGGCCGGACTACGACGACGACGTCGAGCGGCCTCTCGGGAAGGAAACAGCGTGGCTCTCAGCGTTCTGGACATCTACTCGATCGGGATCGGACCGTCGTCCTCGCACACCGTCGGTCCCATGCGGGCAGCGGGACTGTTCCTGGCCGAGCTGGACCAGGCGGGCCTGACCGGCTCCGTCGCGCGGGTGCGCAGTCAGCTCTACGGTTCACTGGGCGCGACCGGCCACGGCCATGGTTCCGACAAGGCGGTGTTGCTGGGGCTGATGGGGGAGGATCCGGAGCACGTCGACACCGAATCCGTCGACAGTCGGGTGGCGGCCCTGGAGAGTTCCGGGCAGTTGGTGCTGGGTGGTGGCCGCCGGATCGGCTTCAACCGCGCCGAGGACCTGGTGCTGCACCTGCGCGAGACCCTGCCGGCCCACCCCAATGGCATGTCCTTCGAGGCCTATGACGCCGATGGCGGGCTGCTGGCCAGCAGCCGCTACTACTCGATCGGCGGTGGCTTCGTGATCGACGAGCAGGCCGCCACCCGGCGGACCCCCCTGCTGGACCCCGAGGTGGAATTGCCCTACCGCTTCGACACCGCCAAGCAGTTGCTGGAGATCTGCGCCCGGGAGGGTCTGTCGATCAGCGACGTGATGCTGGCCAATGAGGCCACCTGGCGCCCCGAGGCCGAGACCCGCGCCGCCCTGTTGAACATCTGGCGCGTGATGGAACAGTGCGTCACCGACGGTTGCCGTCGCACCGAAGTCGCCCTGCCGGGTGGGCTGGCCGTACCGCGTCGGGCCCCGAAGCTGTACCAGGCGCTGCATGCGGAGACCGACTCCCAGGATCCGCTGCGGGCGATGGACTGGGTGAACCTGTTTGCCCTCGCCGTCAACGAGGAGAATGCCTCGGGTGGCCGGGTGGTGACCGCTCCCACCAATGGCGCGGCCGGGATCATTCCCGCCGTCCTGCACTACTACATGAAGTTCTGCCCGGGTGCCGACGAGGAGGGCGTGGTCCGCTTCCTGCTGACTGCGGCCGCCATCACCATCCTGATCAAGCAGAATGCCTCCATCTCGGGCGCCGAGGTCGGCTGCCAGGGCGAGGTTGGCTCCGCCTGTTCGATGGCTGCCGCCGGCCTGTGCGAGGTCCGGGGCGGCACCCCGGCCCAGGTGGAGAATGCGGCGGAGATCGGGCTGGAGCACAACCTGGGGCTGACCTGTGACCCGGTCGCCGGCCTGGTGCAGATTCCGTGCATCGAACGCAATGCGATTGCCGGTACCAAGGCGATCAATGCCGCTCGGATCGCGCTGCGCGGCGATGGCACCCACCAGGTGTCACTGGACGCCGCCATCCTGACGCTGCGCACCACCGGCGCCGACATGTCGAGCGACTACAAGGAGACCTCACGTGGTGGCCTCGCGGTCAACTACGTGGCGTGCTGAGGCACGCACCCAACCCTGCTGAGGAGCATCAACACATCATGAAGACAATGTTGTCTGACCAGGCCCAAGAGGCCGCTCCAGAACGGATCGAAGCCACCGCGCCGCGGTGGAATGGCTTTGACCGGAACTGGATGATCAGCCTGTTCGGCACCGCCATCGGTGCCGGCATCCTGTTCCTGCCGATCAATGCCGGCGCCGGCGGCGTCTGGCCCCTGCTGGTGGTATCGCTGATGGTGGCGCCCATGACCTATCTGGCCCACCGTTCCCTGTCCCGGATGATCTGCCACTCCCGTCGGCCCGGCGACGACATCACCGTCGTCGCCAAGGACTTCTTCGGTGAAGGCTTCGGGAAGCTGGTCACCGTGCTGTACTTCTTCGCGATCTACCCGATCGTGTTGATCTACGGCATCGGGATCACCAACACCGTGGACAGTCTGATCGTCAACCAGTTCCACCAGCCGTCTCCGCCCCGCGCGGTGCTCAGCTTCATCCTGATCGCGGCCATGATGGGCGTGATGGTCGCCGGGCAACGGATCATGCTGATCGTGACCGGCTGGCTGGTCTACCCGCTGATCGCCGTGCTCTTCGGCGTCACCGTCTATCTCATTCCCAGCTGGAAGCTGGACTTCTTCACCGCCGACGTGCCCTCGGCCGGCAGCCTGGCCAAGTCGATCTGGCTGATGATTCCGGTGATGGTCTTCGCCTTCAACCATTCCCCGGCGATCAGCCAGTTCTCGCTGGCGATGAAGCAGGAGTACGGCCAGCACGCCCCGGACAAGGCCTCCCAGGTGCTCAAGCGCACCACGGTCCTGTTGGTGGTCTTCGCGATGGGCTTCGTCTGGTCCTGCGTCCTGGCGCTCGGTGTCGACGGCCTGGCCGAGGCCCGCAAGACCAATCTGCCCGTGCTGAGCTACCTGGCCAATGTCAACGGTGCCCCGTTCATCTCCTACCTGGGCCCGGTGGTGGCGATCACCGCCATCGCCTCCTCCTTCTTCGGGCACTACCTGGGCGCCGCGGAGGGCCTGGCCGGCATCGTCCGCTTCGCCGACCCGGACGCCCGCAAGATCAGCAATCCGCTGTTGACCAAGGCCATCGCCGGCTTCATGTTCCTCACCACCTGGCTGGCCGCCGTGGTCAACCCGAGCATCCTGTCGATGATCGAGCAGCTCTCCGGCCCGATCATCGCGATGGTGCTCTTCCTGCTGCCGATGTGGGCGATCCATCGGGTGCCGGTGCTGCAGCGCTACCGCGGCCGGGCCTCCAATGTCTTCGTCGTGGTGGCCGGACTGCTGGCCGTCAGCGCCGTGGTCAGCGGTTTCCTGGCCTGAGCGTCCAAGAAATTCCTCGCCCCGTCGTCGGGATTCGGACACCGACGGCGGGGCGAGAGTCTACCCGGGCCGGGCCTCACCAGATGGTCACCCGATCCTCGGGGGCGAGCCACATGCCGTCCTGGGCAGTGGTGCCGAAGGCCTCGTGGAAGGCATCCACATTGCGCAGGATCTGGTTGCACCGGAACTCCGCGGGGGAGTGCGGGTCCACCACCAGCATTCGGCGGGCATGCTCATTGCGGGCCTTGCTGGACCAGATGGTGGCGTAGCCGTGGAAGAAGCGTTGGGTGCCGGTCAATCCGTCGACCGGCTCCGGCTCCACCCCGTCGGTGGCCATCCGCCAGGCCTTCAGCGCAATCCCCACCCCGCCCAGGTCACCGATGTTCTCCCCAATGGTGAAGGCACCGTTGACGTGCACCGGCGGCTGGTCGTCGGCCAGCTCCAGCGGGGTCAGCGCGTTGAACTGCTCCACCAGCGCTGCGGTGCGTTCGGTGAAGGCCGCCCGGTCCGCGTCAGTCCACCAGTTGCGCAGCTTGCCGTCGCCGTCGCAGGTGGACCCCTGGTCGTCGAAGCCATGGCCGATCTCGTGCCCGATCACCGAGCCGATGCCGCCATAGTTGACCGCGTCGTCGGCATCCGGGTTGAAGAAGGGCGGTTGCAGGATCGCGGCCGGGAAGACGATCTCATTGCGCAAGGGGTGGTAGTAGGCATTGACCGTCTGCGGGGTCATCAGCCACTCGTCGCCATCCACCGGCCGGGTCAGCTTGGCCAGCTGGTAGCGGGTCTCGAATTCGTCGACGCGCAGCACATTGCCCACCAGGTCACCGGGGATGAGTTCCAGCGCGGAGTAGTCCCGGAAGTTCTCCGGGTGGCCGATCTTGGGGGTGAAGGCGTCCAGTTTGCGCAGCGCCTCCGCCCGGGTGTCCTCACCCATCCAGTCCAGGGCCGTGATCGACTCGCGGTAGGCGGCCAGCAGGTTGGCCACCAGCTCGTCCATCCGCTCCTTGGCGGATGCGGGGAAGTAGCGCTGCACGTAGACCTTGCCGACGGCCTCACCCATGGCGCCCTCCACCAGGGCCACCCCCCGCTTCCAGCGGGGCCGCTGCTGCTCGACGCCCTGCAGGGTGCGCTCGTAGAAGTCGAACCGCTCGTCGACGAAGGCGGTGGACAGCCAGGGGGACAGCGCGGTGACAATCCGCCACCGGCACCAGGCCCGCCACTGCGGCAGTCGCTCGATGGTGAGCAGCTCGGCCGCCTCGGTGAGGAAGCTGGGCTGGCCGTTGACCACAAGGTCCAGCTGCTCCGGGTTGGCCTGCATCCCCGCCGCCAGCCGGTCCAGGTGCAGCCCGGGCACCTCGTCGGTCAACCGCAGCCAACTGGTGGGGTTGTACTTGGCGGCCAGGTCCCGGGTCCGTTCCCGGGCCCAGTGGCGACGGGCGATCTCGGTCTCCAGGGCCACCACCTGTGCGGCCTGCTCCGCGGCGTCGGACACGCCGGCCAGGGACAGGCTGCGTTCCACATGGGCCCGGTAGGCCGCCAGCAGCTCGGCGTGCTCCTCGGCCAGGTAGTAGTCCCGGTCCGGCAGCCCGATCCCGCCCTGTTCCAGGAAGAGCGCATACCGGGTGGGGTCGGCCATGTCCGCGTCAGGGCCAAGCTGCACCAGCGCACCAATCCCGTGCGCCAGGCTCCAGCCCCAGTGCTCCGCCAGCTCCTCGACGCCCACGATCCGATCCACCCGGTCCAGCAGCGGTTCCAGCGGGCCCGCGCACAGCGCCTCGATGGCGTCGGTGTCCAGGAAGTCCCGGTAGAGGGTGGCCACCTTGTCCGCCTCCTCGACGGGTTTCTCCACCCCGGGCCGGGCGGCCAGTTCCTCGATGATCTCCCGCACCGCCCGGCGGGACTTCTCCGTCAGGTCGACGAAACTGCCGGCCGAGGGCTTGTCCGGGTCGATCGGGGCCTGGGCCAGCCAGGCGCCGTTGACATGCCGGAAGAGGTCATCCTGGGGCCGGATCGCGGGATCGATGCGGCTGGAGTCAAGAGCTGGAATCACCCCGCCCAATCTAGCGGGCCGGGCCCGTCGACGGGCCGATCCCGACGGGCATTGTCAGCCGCGCCGTCGGATGCGAGGCTGGGCCCATGACCGAGACTCGCATCGTCAGTGCCGAGCGGGAGATCGCCGCCCCGTTCGAGGAGATCTTCGAGCTGATCGCCGACCCGGCGCTGCAGCCGCAGTGGGACGGCAACGACAACCTGACCCAGGCGGCCCGGGGGCAGCGGGTGCACAGGGTTGGCGACGTCTTCCGGATGATCGTCACCGGCAACCGGCCCCGAGACAATGAGGTGGTGGAGTTCACCGAGGGCCGGCTGATCGCCTGGAAGCCATCGCCGGTGGGCGAGCCCCAGCCCGGCCAGCTGTGGCGCTGGGAGCTGGAACCGCGCGGGCCGCGGGTCACCCTGGTGCGGCACACCTATGACTGGACCGAGCTGCACGACGAACAGCGTCTGGCCCGGGCGCGGACCACCACCCCGGCCAACCTGATGGCCTCGATCGAGCGGCTCAAGGAGCTGGCCGAGTCCCAGACCCAGCCGGGCTGAGCACCCGGCTCAGTGCCGGATCTCCCAGGTGTCCTTGCCGTCCAGCATCGCCTGCAGACCCGCATCGACGGCCCGGCTGCCCTTGGCCAGCTCCACCTGCTCGCGCGCCAGGTCGTCATAGGCCGGGCGCTCCACATTGCGGAAGATGCCGATGGGGGAGCGGTGCAGCACGCCGCCGTCGGTCAGCCGGCTCAGGGCGAAGGCCAGCGACGGGTCCGCGTGCTGCGCGTCGTGCACCAGGATGTTGTCCAGCCCCACCTCGGAGACCTCGACGACGTCCACCGAGCCGTCGCCGTGCTGCACGACGCCCAGGTGGTTGTCCTTGCCGAACAGGATCGGCTCGCCGTGCCGCAGTGGGATGATCGCCTCGTCGGACTGCGGGCCCTTGATGGCGTCGAAGGCACCGTCGTTGAAGATCGGGCAGTTCTGGTAGATCTCCACCAGGGCGGCGCCGCGGTAGTCGGCGGCGGCCTTCAGCACCTCGGAGAGGTGCTTGCGGTCCGAGTCGACGGTGCGGGCCACGAAGCCCGCCTCGGCGCCCAGCGCCAACGAAACCGGGTTGAAGGGGGTGTCCAGCGAGCCCAGCGGGCTGGACTTGGTCACCTTGCCGGCCTCGGAGGTGGGGGAGTACTGGCCCTTGGTCAGGCCGTAGATCCGGTTGTTGAACAGCATGATGGTGACGTTCACATTGCGTCGCAGCGCGTGGATCAGGTGGTTGCCACCGATGGACAGCGCATCACCGTCGCCGGTGACCACCCACACGCCAAGGTCCGGCCGGGTGACCGCGACGCCGGTCGCGATGGCCGGGGCCCGGCCGTGGATGGAGTGCATGCCGTAGCTGTCCACGTAGTACGGGAAGCGCGAGGAGCAGCCGATCCCGGAGACGATCACGGTGTTCTCCCGCTTGATCCCCAGCTCCGGC
Organism: Luteococcus sp. H101; assembly: GCF_038433155.1. Lineage (NCBI taxonomy): Bacteria > Bacillati > Actinomycetota > Actinomycetes > Propionibacteriales > Propionibacteriaceae > Luteococcus > Luteococcus sp. H101. The sequence continues at coordinate 11,955 of NZ_JBCDMW010000045.1, read as the reverse complement.
ATCATCCCCTGGAAGGCGGCCAGGATGGCGTAGTCGCCGCAGCCGGGGCACCAGCGGACCTCCTGGTCACTGGTGAAGTCCTTGCGGTTGAGCGGCTCGAGGCTCAACGGCACCCCGGCCAGGCCGCGGTACTCGCTGGTCTGCTCGGTGACGGGGGTCTGGGTCGCGGTCACTTGGTCTCCTGTGGGGTCTGCTCGACGGCGTCCGCGGACTCCTCGATCTGGGTGTCGATCGGGACGTCGGGATGGTCGGGGTCGATGGCGTCGATCTCGGTCTCCAGGTCGGCCGCCAGCTCGCTGAGCGAGATCGGCAGGCCGAAGACCTTGGAATAGCTGTGCACGTCGACGAGGTACTTGGCGCGCAGCATCATGGCGAACTGGCCCAGGTTCATCTCCGGCACGATCACCCGGTCATAGGCCTTGAGCACCTCGCCCAGGTTGGCGGGCAGCGGGTTCAGGTGGCGCACGTGCGCCTGCGCGACGTGCCGGCCGGTCTTGCGCACCCGGCGCACCGCGGCCGTGATCGGGCCGTAGGTGGAGCCCCAGCCCAGCACCAGCACCTTGGCCTTGCCCGACGGGTCATCCACCTCGACGTCGGCGATGTCGCGCACGATGCCGTCCACCTTGGCCTGGCGCAGCCGGACCATCGCGTCGTGGTTGGCCGGATCGTAGGAGATGGCACCGGTGCCGTCGGCCTTCTCGATGCCGCCAATCCGGTGCTCCAGGCCCGGGGTGCCGGGCTTGGCCCAGGCGCGGGCCAGGGTCTCGGGATCCCGCTTGTAGGGCAGGAAGGCGTCCCCGTCGTTGGGCTCGGTGGCGAAGTTCGGGTCGATCGCGGGGATCTCGTCCACCTGCGGGATCTTCCACGGCTCCGCGCCGTTGGCCAGGTAGCCGTCGCTCAGCAGCACGACGGGGGTGCGGTAGACCACGGCGATCCGCACCGCCTCCACCGCCATGTCGAAGCAGTCGGCGGGGGTGGCGGGCGCCAGCACCGGAACCGGTGCCTCACCATTGCGGCCGTACATCACCTGCAGCAAGTCGGCCTGCTCGGTCTTGGTGGGCATGCCCGTCGACGGCCCGGCGCGCTGCACGTCGACCACCACCAGCGGAAGCTCGGTCATCACGCCCAGGCCGATGGTCTCCGCCTTGAGCGCGATGCCGGGGCCGGACGTCGAGGTGACGCCCAGCGCCCCCGCGAAGGAGGCGCCCAGCGCGGCGCCGACGCCGGCGATCTCGTCCTCCGCCTGGAAGGTGATCACGCCCTGCCCCTTGTGCTTGCTCAACTCGTGCAGGATGTCGGAGGCCGGGGTGATCGGGTAGGAGCCCAGGAAGAGCTGCAGGCCCGCCTTCTGGGCGCCGACGATCAGGCCGTAGCTGGTGGCGGTGTTGCCGGAGATCTGGCGGTACCGGCCGGTCTGCATCGGGGCCTTGGCCACCTCATAGCGCACCGCGAACTCCTCGGTGGTCTCACCGTAGGCGTAACCGGCGCGGAAGGCGGCGATGTTGGCGTCGCGGATCTCCGGCTTCTTGGCGAACTTCTCGCCCAGGAAGGCCTCGGTGCCCTCGGTGGGGCGGCTGTAGAGCCAGTTCAGCAGGCCCAGCGCGAACATGTTCTTGCTGCGGGCGGAATCCTTGCGGCCCAGGCCGAAGTCCTTCACCGAGGCGACGGCCAGGCCGGTCAGGTCCAGCGCCACCAGCTGGTAGTCGGCCAGCGAGCCGTCCTCCAGCGGGTTGGCCTCGTAACCCACCTTGGCCAGGTTGCGCTTGGTGAACTCGGCGGTGTCCACCAGCAGCAGCCCGCCGCGGGGCACGTCCTTCAGGTTGGCCTTCAGGGCGGCCGGGTTCATCGCCACCAGCACGTCGGGACGGTCGCCCGGGGTGACGATGTCGAAATTGGCGAAGTGCAGCTGGAAGCTGGACACGCCGGGCAGGGTGCCCTGGGGGGCGCGAATCTCGGCCGGGAAGTTCGGCAGGGTGGAGATGTCATTGCCCAGGGTGGCGGAGTCATGCGTGAAGCGATCTCCGGTCAGCTGCATACCGTCGCCGGAGTCGCCGGCGAAGCGAATCACCACTCGATCGAGCACATGCACAGCGGACACGGGGGCCTCTTTCCAACGGGGAGAACAACACTCAGTCTGCAAGCCTAAACCCTCGCGAAAAAGGGGGTGGGAGCCTGTCACGTTAGGCTGGCCGTCGTGACGGGTATTGCGCAGGGCAGATTCATCGACTGGTTCGGCGACCATTCCGTGGTGGTCGTGGACCTCGCGCTGGCCTGTTGCGCCATCGAGACCGAGTTTGCGGTGCCCGCGGGCGCACCGCGGCTGGAGCGGGTTCCCGACGGCGCCCAGGTGGTGGCGGTGGTCTCCGGCACCCTGACGGACGCGCTCAGTGGCATTGTCAAGGAGGAAGTTGACAACCTTCCGGGGGCTTTTGTGGTGAGCTTTGGCGCCTGCGCCTGCGCGGGCGGTCCGTACTGGGACGCCCCGTCGGTGACCAAGGGGGTGGACCAGCTGGTGCGGGTGGACCGCTACATCCCTGGTTGCCCGCCACCGCCCGAGGCTCTGGGCCTGGTGCTGGGCGAGCTGCGCACCGGGCTGGAGGTGGCACGGTGAGCGCCCATGGCCTGGACGACCAGCTGCGCGACGTCGACCCGGACACCTGGTTGGCGGCCATCTCCACGGCGTTGGCGCAGGGTTTCGGCTTCTTCGACTGGCTGGGTTGCGTCGACGAGATTGGCCGCGCCGACGAGCTGCGGGTGGTGTTGCGGCTGGTGAACTTCGACGCGACGCCACCGCGCGGGCTGCGGCTGCAGACCCGGGTGCCCCGGCAGGCTCCGGTGTTGCCGAGTTGCATCGGCCTGCTGCCCGGAGCCGCCTGGCACCAGCGCGAGGTGCATGACTTCTTCGGCGTGGTCTTCGACGGCGCGGACCTTGCGCCGCTGTTGAACCATGCCCCAGCGGGTGCGGAGCCCGTGCGTGGGCTGCGCAAGGACGTGGTGCTCGCAGCCCGGGCGGCCCAGCCCTGGCCTGGTGCCAAGGAGCCGGGGGAGGGGGCGGCCGCGCCCAGCCGACGCAAGATGGCGCCGCCCGGGGTGCCCGATCCGGATGTCTGGGGGGACCGCGACCCCGCCGCCCCCCTTCCCGATCCCGCCGAGATTGCCGCCGCTGTGGCCGGGGGCCGAGTGAGGAGGCGTCGATGACCGAACAGCCCCGGCCCGTCCAGGGCCACGGCTCGATCCGCCTGATCGAGGACAAGTGCACGTCCTGCATGATCTGTGCCCGGGAGTGTCCGGCCTGGTGCATCCAGATCGACTCGCACACCGAGCAGGTCAGTGGTCAGGGTGGAGCCCCGATCGGCGGGGCCGCGGCGTCGGCCACCAGCGGCTATGCCCGCGCCCGCCAGCGGTCGGTGAACGTGCTGGACCGCTTCCAGATCGACTGGTCGTTGTGCATGTACTGCGGCATCTGCGTGGAGCAGTGCCCCTTCGACGCCCTGGAGTGGGCCGGCCGGCACGTGGCAACCGCGGACCACCCGGGCGGCCTGCACCACGGCCGCGAGCAGCTCCGGTGAGCGTCGCCCCCACCGGATCCTGGATCGGTGACCTGGAGCTCCACTGGAGCAGCGTGCGCACGGCATGGCGGGTGCGGCACGTGCGCCGGGGTGCCTACGGCACCCTGCTGATCGCGCTCGGTTCGTTGACCCCCGCCTACCTGCCGCAGAACTCGCCGTGGTGGCGGATGTTGCGCCTGCTGCACGTCACCGGCACCCCCGCCCGGATCGGCGGGACGCTGCTGGTGATGGCCGGCCTGATGCTGCTGGTGGACGCCTGGTTCCGGATGCGGCCCGGGGCCCAGCCCGAGGGTGAAGCGGTGGCCTACACCCACCTCAAGCACTGGGCGGTGCTGGCCATCTGGGGCGCCCCCTTCCTGCTGGCCCCACCCATCTTCAGTCACGACGCCTACTCCTACGCCGCCCAGGGCTGGCTGATCCACAATGACATCAACCCGTACCACGGCAATGTGATGCTGCTGCCCGGTTCCTTTGCGGACCAGGTGGCCTGGGTGTGGCGGCGCACACCGGCTCCCTACGGGCCCCTCAGCCTGCAGATGCAGCACCTGATCGTCGACGTCTGCCGGTTCGACCCTTATGTCTCGGCGCTGGCAATGCGGATCCCGGCACTGGCCGGGGTGGTGCTGATCGGGCTGCTGGTGCCCCGGATCGCCGTCAAGCTGCGCCTGGATCCGGCCGAGGCGGCCTGGATGGCCACCCTGAACCCGGTGCTGGTGATCGACTTCATCGGCGGCGCCCACAACGACGCCCTGATGGTGGGGCTGCTGGTGGCCGGGCTGTGGCTGGCCTTCCAGCGCAGCTGGGCCTGGCTCTTCTCGGCGGTGCTGGTGGGCACGGCGGCCGCCATCAAGCAGCCGGCGATCCTGGCCTGCTACGCCCTGCCCCTGATCCCCCGGGAGTGGGCCAGCTGGCGCTGGCAGGAGCTGTTCACGACGGTGGTGCGGGTGCTGGTCAGCTTCCTGATCGGCGTCGGGACCTTCGCGGGGATCACCAGCCTGACCGGGCTGGGCTATGGCTGGCTGGATGCCGTCGACGTGCCGGGCAGCGTGGTCACGGTCTCCCCGTCCACCATCATCGGCCAGGGTGGGCAACTGCTGGCCAACTGGATGGGGTTGGACCCCAGCGGACACAACGTCATCCGCTATGCCCGCACCTCGGGCATGGTGATCGCGGTGCTGCTGATCTCCGCCTTCGCGCTGACCATCGCCCGGCGTCGTCCCCTCACCTTCCTGTCCTGGAGTTTCCTGGCGGTGGCGCTGTGCTCCCCGGCGCTGCACTCCTGGTATGTGCTGTGGGGCGGCGTACTGGTGCCGTTGACCAGGCCGTCGCAGCGAATGGTGCGGGCCGGGGTGTGGACCACCGTCGTACTGCTCAGCTATGCCGCCATCAACCTGGCCTACCGCAACAGCGTCAGCGCCGTGGACTCCTTCAACCCCGCCGTCGCGCTGGGGATCACCGCCGTCGCCGTCCTGGGCTGGCAGGTCTACACGCATGAGCGCAGCACGGAGAAGCGGCGACGTATGCTGGCGCGCAGACGGCACGACTGACATCAGGAGGCGATCATGACCCCCGAAGCCACTCCCACCGATGCTGTGGTGGCCGAACCGACCCCGGCCGAGATCCGCACCGAACGCGACGGTGACACGGCCCGGCTGGTGCTGGACCGGCCACGGGCGATCAATGCCCTCAGCCCGCAGATGATGCACACCATCTCCCAGACCCTGCAGGCCTGGCAGGAGGACCCCTCCGTGGAACGGATCGAGCTGGTTGGGGAGGGGGAGCGGGGCTTCTGCGCCGGCGCCGACGTGCGGGCCATCCGTCAGCTGGTGCTGGAGCAGCCCGAACAGGCCGTCGACTTCTTCACCGAGGAGTACCAGGTCAACGCCCTGATCGCCGGCTCCGCCAAGCCGATCACCTCCCAGCTGCACGGGATCGCCATGGGTGGCGGGCTGGGTCTGGCGCTGCACGCCACCCACGTGGTCACCACTCCCGACCTCAAGCTGGCCATGCCCGAGGTGGGGATTGGCCTGTTCCCCGACGTCGGGGTCTGCTGGCAGCTGGCCTGCGCGCCCGGCCAGACCGGGGCCTACCTGGCGATGACCGGCACCACCATCGACGCCGCCAGCGCCCTGTATGCGGGGATGGTGCATGAGATCCTGCTGCCCGAGCGGTTCGACGCGGCCCCGCCGGAGCCGCGAGGAGCCGTCTCCCCGGAATTGATGGATGCCGCCGAGGGCTCCCAGCTGGCCCAGGACCGCTCCTGGATCGACGAGTGCTTCACCGGCGATGACCCCGCCGGGATCCTGGCCCGGTTGGAGGGTCACGGCAATCCCCGGGCCCGGCAGTGCGCCGGCGAGATCCGGGCCAAGTCGCCGTGGAGCGTGTGTGTCGCCCTGGAGGCCGTGCGCCGGGCGGGCCAGCTGGAATCGGTGCGGCAGGTGCTGGCGCAGGACCTGGTGCTGGCGCGCAGCTTCGTCGCCGACTCCGACTTCGTCGAGGGGGTGCGCGCCCAGCTGGTGGACAAGGATCGCAACCCCTCCTGGCGGCATGCTCGGGTGGAGGACGTCCCCCGGGAGCTGGTCCTGGGGATGTTCCAGGAGCGCTGACCCAGCCAGGGTCTGGAGCCTGGCCCAGCCACGGTGGCCGAGCCTGTCGAGGCCCCTGACCGGGCGATCCGTCAGAAGTCGTAGTCGACGACGACCGGGGCGTGGTCGCTCATCCGCGCCTCATAGCTCTCGGCCCGGTCGGTACCCCCACGGACCGCCAGTTTGGCCAGCTTCGGGGTGGCGAACTGGTAGTCGATCCGCCAGCCAGCGTCCTTCACGAAGGCCTGGCCCATCCAGCTCCACCAGGAGTAGGGGCCGTCCTGGTCCGGATGCAGGGTGCGCACGACGTCCACCAGGGTGCGTGGGGAGAGGATCTGGTCCAGCCAGGCCCGCTCCTCGGGCAGGAAGCCCTCGCTCTTGAGGTTGCCCTTCCAGTTCTTGATGTCGTGCTCGTCATGGGCGATGTTGAAGTCACCCATCACCAGGAATTCCCGGCCCTGCGCGGCCGCGGTGCGCCTGGCCCTGGTCAGGTGCCGGGCGAAACCCTTGAGGAAGCGCATCTTGCGTTCGTACTTGGCGCCCCCGTCGGGCTTGTCCCGGCCGTTCTTCCCCTCGGCCTGCAACTCGGCCGGCAGGCCGCCCTTGGGCAGGTACAGGCTGGCGACGGTCAGCGGCCGGTCGGCCAGGTCCACCTCCAGGTAGCGCCCCTCGGTGGCGAAGGCCTTCAGCTCCCGCGCCAGGGCATCCCGCTCCGCCTCCTCGCGAAGCTCGACGTCGGAGTCACCCGGCGCCCGCACCAGGGCACCGGCGCCCCAGCTGCGCACATCCAGCGGCAGCTGCCGGGTGAGGATGGCCACCCCATTGCGGCCGGCCAGCTGCCCCGCGTCGTAGGCCAGGTGGTACTCCCCGAAGATGCCGTCGGGCAGCAGCGGCACCGGGCAGCGCACCTCCTGCAGGGCCACGACGTCGCACTGCCGGCTGGCCAGCCAGTCGGCGAAGCCCCGCTTCTGGGTGGCCCGGATTCCGTTCACGTTGAAGGTGGCGACGCGCAACATGTCCGCCAGCCTAGTCACCGTCGCCCGATCACGTCCGGCCGACGGTCCGGGCCCGTGGTGCGGGAGGGGTGCAGGGTCCCCGTCGCGGGTGTCCAGTGAACTGCTGCATCCTGGGCATTCCCCCGGGAATGCGTAGTGCCCGCCGGTGTGGCTGGCCGGCGGGCACTGGGACTTGTTGGTTCAGGCCTTGGTGAAGCGGATCCGGTAGGCCTCGGGCGTGGGGTCGATCACCTCGGTGCTGTACACACCGGGGAAGAGCTGCTCGATCTGGTTCAGCAGGGGAGTGGGCACGTGCGGGGCGACGAGGTCGAGCTGACCGCCCGACGGGATCTGGCTCAGGGCGCCGATGATGGCGCCGTGCCGCACGGCGTGCGGGATCTGCCCGGCCACCAGCGTGGGGACCTCGGTCTCGTGGTCATGGCCGCAACCGCAGCCACCGGACTTCTCGACAAGGGGGAGTTCGTTCGTCATGGCACCCAATATATATGGAAAGTTCCGTGTCAATGCCGGCGGGTGTCATGGCGGGACGGGGCGTCCGGGCCCCGCTGCCCCGACGGTGGCGGCCGACCGAGAGGGCAGCTGGTCGGCAGACTGGTTCCGGGGTGTTGTGGAACTCGTCGAGCAGTGGTCGGGCCCCGACGCCACCTCAGCGGTAGTTGGTGAACTGCACCGCGAAGTCGTAGTCCTGCTGCTTGATCAGGGCCTGGACGGTCTGCAGGTCGTCGCGCTTCTTGGAGCTGACCCGCAGCTCCTCGCCCTGAATCTGTGCCTTGACGCCCTTGGGTCCCTCGTCGCGGATCAGCTTGGAGATCTTCTTGGCGTTCTCCTGGGTGATCCCCTGCTTCATGGTGCAGGTGATCTTCCACATCTTGCCGCTGAGCCGGGGCTCGCCGGCGTCCAGCGCCTTGAGGTTGACGCCGCGCTTGACCAGCTTGGTCTGGAAGACGTCCAGCACGGCCTTGGCTCGCTCCTCGCCATTGCTCTCGATCTCGATCGCCTCGCCGGACCACTTGATGAGCGAATCGGTGTTCTTGAAGTCGAACCGCTGGCTGACCTCGCGGGCCGCCTGGCCCAGGGCGTTGTCCACCTCCTGCCGGTCGACCTTGCTGACGATGTCGAACGAGCTGTCGGCTGCCATGTTCTCTCCTCTGGGTTTGGCGTGCGGGCTCCATTTTGCCAGCGGCGGTGGCTCGATTGGCATGATCCGCCATCGGGCTGCTAGTGTTTCTCCTCGCCGGGTTGACCGGCATGGCAGGTTGCCCGAGTGGCCAAAGGGAGCAGACTGTAAATCTGTCGGCGTACGCCTACGTAGGTTCGAACCCTACACCTGCCACTCGAAAGCCCCGGATCCGTCCGGGGCTTTCGTGCATCTGCCACACTGTTCCCCTGAGCTGTCCCGGCCGCTGGATCGCCCGAGCCGACGTGGAGGAGGACCCGACGATGGACCAGCCGTTCTCGGCGCCCGACGCCCTGCGTCGGGCCAATCTGCGGGTGACCGCCATCCGGACCGCGGTGCTCGACGTCGTGGCCGCGGCTCCCCATGCGGAGGCCGAGGCTGTCCGTCGGGGGGTGGTGGAAAGGCTCGGGTCGGTCTCGGTCCAGTCCATCTACGACACGCTCAACGTGCTGCGGGAAGCCGGTCTGTTACGACGGGTGGAGCTGGCCGGTCATCCGGCCCTCTACGAGATCCACGCCCACGACAATCACCACCACATGGCCTGCCGCAGCTGCGGGGTGGTGCTGGACGTCGCCTGCGCGGTGGGGCGGATGCCCTGCCTGGCGCCCTCGGAGACTCACGGCTTCGTGCTGGACGAAGCCGAGGTCATCTACTGGGGCAGGTGCCCCGCCTGTTCCGCGGGCTGAACGGGGGCCGGGTCTCTCTTTGTGCTCCGCATGCGGTGGGGTGCCCCTGATGTCGGATAGTTCACGCACTCGTGTCCCGGAATGCTCCCGACTTGTTTGAAGTCTTACTACATTGGGCCGTGGGGGCAATGATCGGCCTCCCTTGGGCCAGGGCTGTCTCACGCAGACCACACTCGCCTTGCAAAGCGCTGGGTCAGTCGCTAGGTTCATTCTTGAACGGTTCCAGTTTCTGGAAATAGTCCAGTTTTGAACGAAAGGTTCCCCGATGTCCCTGATGAACACCAAGATCCTCCCCTTCAAGACCCAGGCCTACAAGGACGGCCAGTTCGTGGAGGTGTCCGACGCCGACGTCCTGGGCAAGTGGGGCGTCTTCTTCTTCTACCCGGCCGACTTCACCTTCGTCTGCCCCACCGAGCTGGGCGACATGGCCGACCACTACGAAGAGCTGAAGAGCATGGACGTCGAGGTCTACTCCGTCAGCACCGACTCGCACTTCGTGCACAAGGCCTGGACCGAGGCCTCCGCCGAGGTTGGCAAGATCAAGTACTACATGCTGGGCGACAGCAACGGCCAGATCACCAACAACTTCGACAACATGCGTCCCGGTGCCGGCCAGGCCGATCGCGCCACCTTCCTGGTGGACCCCGACGGCATCATCCAGTACATCGAGACCACCGCCGAGGGCATCGGCCGGGAGGCCGGCCAGCTGATCCGCAAGATCAAGGCCGCCCAGTACGTGCGCAACCACCCGGGCGAGGTCTGCCCGGCCAAGTGGGAAGAGGGCGAGGCGACCCTGACCCCCGGCATTGACCTGGTGGGCAAGATCTGAATGAACGGGGGCTCCGCCCCCGTTGGCCCCCGGAAGGGCGGCGAAGTCGCTTCGCTCCGCTCCTTCTGTTCCGTCCGGTCGTGCGGCTCCTTCGTCGCCTGACCGGACGGGGGGCTCCGCCCCCGTTGGCCCCCGGAAGGGCGGCGAAGTCGCTTCGCTCCGCTCCTTCTGTTCCGTCCGGTCGTGCGGCTCCTTCGTCGCCTGAGCGGACGGGGCCACCGCATCGGCATCGGCCGGTTCGGGCCGCCGTGGTTGCCCCCGCCGCAGGGAGTCAACCACGGTCCCCGAGCTTGTCGCGGGGCCGTTCGGCCCGTCGAACCAATCCCGGATCCCCGTCGTGAAATCCCCGTCCTGAAGTAGGAGCCATGGCAGTTCTTGATTCCAATCTCACCGCCCAGCTGTCCCAGCTGTTGACCAAGGTCGTCGAGCCCATCGAGCTGGTGGCCAGCCTTGACGACCGTCCCAAGGCCCAGGAGATGCTCGGGCTACTGAACGAGATCGCCGCGCTGAGCGACAAGATCACCGTGCGCAGCGACGGCGACGACGCCCGCAAGCCCTCCTTCAGCATCGAGCGCCCCGGCACGGACATCGCCGTCCGCTTCGCCGGCATCCCGCTCGGCCACGAGTTCAGCTCCCTGGTCCTGGCGCTGGTCCAGGTGGGCGGCAACCCCGTCAAGGAGGATGCCGACCTGATGGAGCAGGTCAAGGAACTAGACGGTGACTACGAGTTCACCACCTACATGTCCCTGACCTGCCAGAACTGCCCCACCGTGGTGCAGGCCCTGAACGCCATGAGTGTGCTCAACCCGCGGATCAAGCACACCGCCGTAGAGGGCTCGCTCTTCCAGGACGAGGTGAAGGAGAAGAACATCCTCACCGTCCCGCAGGTCTACCTCAACGGCGAGCCCTTCGCCACCGGCCGGATGGACATGGCCGACTTCGTTGCCAAGCTGGACACCGGCGCCGGCGCCAAGGCCGCCAGCAAGCTCAACGAGCGCGAGCCCTACGAGGTGCTTGTGGTGGGCCAGGGCCCGGCCGGCGCCTCGGCCGCCATCTACACCGCGCGCAAGGGTTTCCGTACCGGCCTGGTGGGGGAGCGCTTCGGCGGCCAGGTGCTGGACACCATGGCCATCGAGAACTTCATCTCCGTGCCCAAGACCGAGGGCCCCAAGTTCGCCGCTGCCCTGGAGCAGCACGTCGGCGACTACGAGATCGACGTGATCAAGAACCAGTCCGCCACCGGAATCATCCCCGCCGAGAAGGAGGGCGGCCTGCACACCGTCACGTTCGGTGAGGATGCCGCGCTCAAGGCCCGCAGCGTGATCATCGCGACGGGTGCCAAGTGGCGCCTGATGGGCGTCCCGGGCGAGGAGGAGTACCGCAACAAGGGCGTCACCTTCTGCCCGCACTGCGACGGCCCGCTGTTCAAGGGCAAGAGGATCGCCGTTGTCGGCGGTGGCAACTCCGGCATCGAGGCCGCGATCGACCTGGCCGGGATCGTGGAGCACGTCACCGTCGTCGAGTTCATGGAGACCCTGAAGGCCGACGACGTGCTGCAGGACAAGCTGCGCTCCATGCCCAATGTGGACGTCATCCTGAACGCCCAGACCACCGAGGTGGTTGGTGACGGCGCCCAGGTCACCGCCCTGAAGTACAAGGACCGGGCCACCGAGCAGGAGCACCAGCTGGACCTGGCCGGCGTCTTCGTCCAGATCGGCCTGCTGCCCACCACCCAGTGGCTCAAGGGCACCGCGGTCAAGCTCTCCCCGCGGGGTGAAGTGGAGATCAATGACCGGGGCGAGACCTCGGCCCCCGGCATCTTTGCCGCCGGCGACTGCTCGACCGAGCCGTACAAGCAGATCGTCGTCGCCCAGGGTTCCGGGGCCACCGCTGCCCTGAGCGCCTTCGACTACCTGATCCGGCACAAGCAGGCGGCCGTCGAGGCCTGATCCAGCACCACCCGGGCCCGGGGGGGGGGGGGGGGGGGGGGGGGGGGGGGGGGGGGGGGGGGGGGGGGGGGGGGGGGGGGGGGGGGGGGGGGGGGGGGGGGGGGGGGGGGGGGGGGGGGGGGGGGGGGGGGGGGGGGGGGGGGG
>NZ_JBCDMW010000044.1:0-50789 GCF_038433155.1 Luteococcus sp. H101 | reverse complement strand
GCGGTCGGCTGGCGCCACCAGGCCCGGTGACAACACCCCCCGGATCATGCGTACGACAGGGGCACAGAGTCATGCCGGGCCCGGCGACCGTAACCCCGCCCTACGGGGTCACCAGCAAGGTAACGGGTCGTGACCCGGGGGCTCAGAGGCCGGGGGCGGCCAGGAAGGCCGTCGCCTCACCGCTGACGACGCAGTGCTCGCCGGCGGGCAGGAAGGCGGCCTGGCCCTTGGCAAGTTCGGTGCCCTCGGCGTCGCGCAATGTCCCGTCGATCACCAGCAGGGTGCGGCCGGTCTCGGTGGCGGGCAGCTCCACCTGGATGCCGGGGGTGAGCTCCAGCTGCCAGAGCGCGAATTCCGGCGCCGGGGTGGGATAGCGCAGCAGTCCCGGCGCCTCATCGACGGCCCGCACCAGCTCCACGGGCGCCGCGTCGAAGTCCACCACGGAGACCAGCGCGTCGACGTCGATGTGCTTGGGGGTGAGCCCCCCGCGCAGCACATTGTCCGAATTGGCCATGATCTCGATTCCGGTGCCCTTGAGGTAGGCGTGCAGGTTGCCGGCGGGCAGGTAGACCCCCTCGCCGGGCTGCATGGTGAACCGGTTCATCATCAGGGCGCCCAGGATCGAGCTGTCGCCCGGGTAGAACTCGTCCAGCAGCACCGCGGTGCGGCAGAAGTCGCCGAAGGCGCCCTCCTCACCCACATGCCGCACGCACTGGGCGGTGACGGCATTGACCAGGTCCCGACGTTCGTCGCTCTGGCCCAAGGCGTCCAGAAAGACCTCGGCCAGCCCGGCCGAGCCGCTGCGCAGTCGCAGGGGGGCCACCATCTGGTCCAGTTCGGGAATGTCCAGGGCCTCGAAGAGCTCGACGGTCTGCTTCGGGTCCCGGAAGCCACACAGGGCATCGAAGGGGGTCAGCGCCAGCATCAGTTCGGGCTTGGGCCAGTCATCCTTGTAGCTGCGGGTGGGGTCGTCCAAGGCGACGCCGGCCTGGTTCTCCCGGGCGAAGCCCTCCTCCGCCTGGGCGCGCGACGGGTGTGCCTGCAGGGACAGCGGCCGGTTGGCGGCCAGCACCTTGAGCAGGTAGGGCAACCGGGGGCCGAACTCCCGCACGCTGGCCTCGCCGACGATCCCGGGCCGGTCGGCGATCAACTCGGCCAGGTTCTGATCGCCCACCGTCGACGGGGCGCTGGCGTGCGCGCCCAGCCAGTACTCGGCCTGTGGCTCGCCGGTCTCCGGGAAGCCCAGCGTCTCCGGGATCGCGGTCACGGATCCCCAGGCGTAGTTCTGGATGGCTCCCGACATCGGCTGCATCGTCTGGTCCTTCGCGTAGTGGTGGTTCAGTGGGTCGTGGTGGGGGCGCAAGTGCCCATCCAGTCTGGCAGGTTCCTGGTTCTCCCGTCGCCGCGCCTGTCCTGCGCGGCACGCCGACAGACCTAGAATCGAGCGCATGTCTGAAGCCCTGCAACGTGACGAATGTCCGCCCCTGAGCGAGTCGCAGGCTGCCCTGCTGGACTTCGAACGGGACTGGACCGGCGGCCGCGCGATGCGGGAGCAGGAGATCCGCGCCCGCTTCGACCTCTCCCTGCCGCGCTACTACCAGCTGTTGAATCAGCTGATCGACAGCCCCGCGGCCCTGCGGCACGATCCCCTGCTGGTCAAGCGCCTGCGCCGGTTGCGGGAGCAGCGCCAGCGGGCGCGTTCAGCCGCCCGGCTGCCGCGCTGAGGGGGCGTCGGCCCGGGGGCCTCGGGGCTTTCGCTGGCGGCGGAAGCGCTGGTGCCCGGCTCTCAACGGGTCTAGCGTCTAATCCATCCTCCCGGGAGCTGCCGGGTTCGACAAGAAGGAGAAGTCCTATGGGTTTCGCAGACAAGGTTCAGAACGCCAAGGACCAGGCCGTCGGCAAGGTCAAGGAGACCGCGGGCGACGCCACCGACAACGAGCAGCTCCAGACCGAGGGCGCAGCCCAGAAGTTCGACGGGGATGTCGGCCAGAAGGTTGAGCAGGGCAAGGACAAGCTCAACGATGCGGTCAATGACCTGAAGAACTGATTCGGTCACGCTGACTCGCGGAACGCCCGTCGCCTCGTGCGGCGGGCGTTTTGCATGTCCACTTGGGCTTGCTGGGCGCCTCAGCAGTGGCGGTGGTAGCCGCCATCGGCCAGCCCGGCCTGGCATTCGAAGAAGTTGCCGGTGGCCAGGTTGCCGTGCCGCAGCAGGGACCAGGCGGTCATGGCGCCGTAGAGCGGTAGGAAGGGCAGCCCGGCGCACATGGTCCACTGCCAGGCATGGCTCTCCTCGTGGGCCAGCAGGCCGTCGCGGCGCTGGAAGAGGGCGTCGATGTCCGGGTGGTGGGTGGAGATCACGTTGCCGATGGTGAAGGCGCCGCCGTCGGGATAGCGCCACCGGTAGCCGTCGGCCAGCCACAGGCCGCGCGGCCCGCGCCGCACCCGGGCGCCGCCGGCCAGGGCCAGGCTGAGGCCCAGCGGGGTGGACAGGTTCAGCCAGTTGCCCAGAGTCCGGGCGAGCAACATCGGGCGGGTGGCGGGTTGCCGGCCGGGTGAGGGTCTGGACACGGCACCATTCTGCCCGCGGCGGGGTCGGACGCTTCGGCCGGGCACGGGGATCGTCGCCCGGCCCACGGCCAGCGACAGGGCTTTGCACTCTCTTGTGTCGAGTGCTAAACATGGACTTGGCACTCGACGGGTTCGAGTGCCAGACGTGAGGTTGTGGATGAGGCCCCAGGGGCCGTCCGTCGCGGGCATCGGCAGCCTCAGACCCAGACACTGACAACACCGGGGCCGTGAGCCCCCGACGCGGGAGGACTCCCGAAAGACCATGGCAAAGCTGATCGAATTCAACATCGAGGCCCGCCGCGGGCTGGAGCGTGGCATGAACACGCTGGCCGACGCGGTCAAGGTCACCCTCGGCCCCAAGGGCCGCAATGTGGTGCTGGAGAAGAAGTGGGGCGCCCCCACCATCACCAATGACGGCGTGTCCATCGCCAAGGAGATCGAGCTCGAGGATCCCTTCGAGAAGATCGGTGCCGAGCTGGTCAAGGAGGTCGCCAAGAAGACCGACGACGTCGCTGGCGACGGCACCACCACCGCCACCGTGCTGGCCCAGGCGATGGTCCGCGAGGGCCTGCGCAATGTCACCGCCGGCGCCAACCCGATGGGCCTGAAGAAGGGCATCGAGACCGCCGTCAAGGCCATCAGCGAGGAGCTGGGCAACCTGGCCATCGACGTCGAGACCAAGGAGCAGATTGCCGCCACCGCGTCGATCTCCGCCGCGGACCCGACCGTCGGCGAGATCATCGCCGAGGCGATGGACAAGGTCGGCAAGGAGGGTGTGATCACCGTCGAGGAGTCCAACACCTTCGGGCTGGACCTCGAGCTGACCGAGGGCATGCGCTTCGACAAGGGCTACATCTCCCCCTACTTCGTCACCGACACCGAGCGGATGGAGGCGGAGCTGGAGAACCCCTACATCCTGCTGGTGGACGGCAAGGTCTCCTCGCTGAAGGACCTGCTGCCGCTGCTGGAGAAGGTCATGCAGTCCAGCCGCCCGCTGCTGGTGGTTGCCGAGGACACCGACGGCGAGGCCCTGGCCGGCCTGATCGTCAACAAGATCCGCGGCACCTTCAAGTCCGTGGCCGTCAAGGCCCCCGGCTTCGGTGACCGGCGCAAGGCCATGCTGGCCGACATCGCCATCCTGACCGGTGGCACCGTGATCAGCCAGGAGGTCGGTCTCTCCCTGGAGACCGCCACCCTGGAGCTGCTGGGCCAGGCCCGCAGCGTGCTGGTGACCAAGGACGAGACCACCATCGTCGACGGCGCCGGCGATGCCGACCAGATTGCCGGCCGGGTCTCCCAGATCCGCAAGGAGATCGAGAACTCCGACTCCGACTACGACCGGGAGAAGCTGCAGGAGCGGCTGGCCAAGCTGGCCGGCGGCGTCGCGGTGATCAAGGTCGGTGCCGCCACCGAGGTGGAGCTGAAGGAGCGCAAGCACCGCATCGAGGATGCCGTGCGCAATGCCAAGGCTGCCGTGGAGGAGGGCATCGTCCCCGGCGGTGGCGTCGCGCTGCTGCAGGCCGCCAAGGCCGTGAAGCTGGAGGGCCTGGAGGGCGACGAGCTCACCGGCGCCCAGATGGTGCTGCAGGCCGCCCAGGCCCCGCTGCGCCAGATTGCGCTGAACGCCGGCCTGGAGGGCGGCGTGATCGTGGAGAAGGTGGCCAACCTGCCCGCCGGTGAGGGCCTGAACGCCGCCACCGGTGAGTACGTGAAGATGGTCGAGTCGGGCATCATCGACCCGGCCAAGGTGACCCGCTCTGCCCTGCAGAATGCGGCCTCCATCGCGGCCCTCTTCCTCACCACCGAGGCCGTGATCGCCGACAAGCCGGAGAAGGCTCCCGCCATGCCTGGCGGCGCCGACGGCGGCATGGGTGGCATGGACTTCTGATCCAACCCCGGTGGCCGAGCCAGCCGAGGCCACCACACGAAGTCACCCGCAAGGGCGGTTCCCCATCCCGGGGAACCGCCCTTGTGTTGCGTGGGCGTGTGTTGCGTGGGCGGGGGTACCACCTCCGCTGGGGCAGTGCCAGGCTCAGGTGGCTGCCTCGCTGGTTCGGACCTGGCGCGAGCTCATCGTCGACGAGACGCAGCGAACTGGCTCCTCAGCGGGCTGGGGCCCCGTGACAGGATGCCGATGAGCGCGACCAGGCTGGCCAGGGCGCCCGGCACCAGGCCCGGCGTGCGATATCGGCACTGCAGTTCGCTGGCGGCCTCGGCGTGCACCCTCAGCAGTCCCGAGCGTGCCGTCACCGGGGTCGATCGACCATCGAGCCGGCAGCTCCACCCGGCCTGCGCGGCGGTGGCGACGACGATGTCGCCGGTGACCTCCTCGGGAAAGGTCGCGCTGAGCCGGGAGCGCGCGATCTGGATTCGTGGTGCGACGGCCTGGCTGACCTGTCGCCGCAGCGATTCGTCGTCGAGGCACGCCAGAGCATTGCTGCTGATCAGGGCGTCTCGCCTGATGTTGCCCAGGTGGATCGTGCCCGATGACAGACCGGTCAGAGGCGTCACGCGGCGGTCCTGGAGACCGATGCGACGCCGCTCCCCGGCTGGGGTGGTCCAACTCGCCGTGGCGTCGACGCGTTCTGTCAGCAAGTACAGGGTCTGTCCCGGGGCGCAGCGTGCCGAGATGTCGATCTCTGCCCCGGCGGCCACGGGGTGCTGGCCGAGGACCGCCGGCGTCGGGAAGGCGATGCTCTGGGTGGGCGCGAAGACGGCTGACTCCAGCAGGGCATTGCGTCGGGCGAGCACGGGGGCCAACGGGGCTACCGGGTTCTCGTCGACCTCGGGGGTGGGGGAGACGAGGACTCGGACCATGGGGAAGGCCTTCTGGTGCGCAACCCGGCCGAACTGGGGATCGGCGGCGCGCACCGTGACGGCCAGCAGGGCGTCGAGCGCCGGATCGCTGCGATCGAGCACCATGCGCCTACCGGCTCGCTGGGGTTTCCCCAGTCCGGTGAGGGTCTTGGCGACGTCGCCGTTGATGGTGGAGCTGTAGTACGGCAGCGATGGGTACTTGAGGGTCAGCGGTTCGTTGAGCGCGGTCAAGTACGTCTGGCCAGGTGCCGGGGCACCACCGACGCGGCCGGTGGGCCAGCCAGCCTTCACGGTTGCCTGGGCGGCGCGTTCGGTACGCTTCGCGGTCACCGCATCCTCCAACGGGGCGACGGCGAGGAAGCGGCGGGAATGCTCGTCGACGAACCCCGCGCAGGCCACCATCTCCGCTGTGCAGGCCAGCGCGAGCATCCCTGCCACGACGGCCTCGCCCCGGGGCCAGCGGTGCGGCAGGGCCACGATTCCCAGGCCCACGGCCAAGCAGATGCTCCACCCCATCGCAAGCCGCGAATCGACGTACAGGTTGTGGACGCCGACATCATCCACCCGTGCGGCGAGCCAGAGCACGAGGCAGGTTCCGGGAACCAGGGCAAGAGGCTTCGGAGAGACGGTCCGGGTGGCCGCGTCGCGCAGGGAACCCTGCTGCAGGCCCAGCATGGCGGTGATGGCCATGAAGCCGCAGATGACGAAGGAGTACCGGAAGGGATTGCCATTGGGAGTGTCGAACAGGTTCCAGACCATCACCACGGCCGGGACCTGCATGCTGGCCACCATGGCGCCCAGGGCCAGTGGCCACGGGAGTGATTCGCGCAGCCGGAGGCCATGGGGCACCACCAGGCTTGCCGCCAGGATCACCGTGACGGTGCCGGTGAAGATCATCGGCGTGCTCGCCACGCCTTCGGTGAAGGGCAGGATCCGGCTCCAGATGGCCTGCTGGGGCAGGGGCTCCAGCGGGGCCGTGGGATAGGGGATGCCCCGCCCGACGGCCAACGCGGTGGGCAGCAGCAGCACGGCGTCGAGCAGCACGCCCAGGAAGCCGGTCATGATGAGGCGGCCCAGGCTGCCCAGGGCGGTGCGCCAACCCGACGCGGTGCTGGCCAGCCAGGTGAGCAGGAAGAGACCGGCCCCCAGACTGGCCATGTAGGCGCTGTAGAAGTTGGCCCACCAGACCAGGGCCACCAGGAACGCGGCCCCTATCGGGCGGCGACGCTCGACGGTCCACCGTGCCGCGAGGCACAGCAGGGGGAAACCGATCAGTCCGTCCAGCCACATGGGGGTGAAGACCCCCAGCTCGAAGACCCAGGCGGAACTCGCATAGCCAGCGCCCAGGAATACGGCCGGCCACCAG
This sequence comes from Luteococcus sp. H101, assembly GCF_038433155.1. NCBI lineage: Bacteria > Bacillati > Actinomycetota > Actinomycetes > Propionibacteriales > Propionibacteriaceae > Luteococcus > Luteococcus sp. H101. Next base: position 44,035 of record NZ_JBCDMW010000044.1, on the reverse strand, counting down.
GCGCTGCGGGGGGTCAGGCGGGTGAGCAGCCCGGTCATCGCCGCGGCCGCCAACATCACCTTCAGCAGGACCAGCAGGGCCACGGCCAGGTCCACGTGGCGCGCCGGGACGACGGCGAGCACGACGTTGAGCGGGCTCGCCAGGTAGGTGACGTAGTCGGGCAGGAAACCGACACCGGCCCCGCTGAACCAGTTGAACTCGGGGCCGATCATCGGGTTGCCGTGGAGCAGTTCGGCCAGGGCGTGGTGGAAGGGGAGGTATTGCGTCCCGAAGTCGCCCATTGCCCGGGACCGCGTGCCGAGCGGCCACAGATGGCTGCTGCGCAGGACGGCCAGATGGATGAGCCCGGCGAGCAGGGCAGCCAACCCCGGGGGAGCCACCCGGTGGAGGGTGTGGGTGGTCACGCGTCGGGGCGGCAAGGGTGCTCCTGGGAAATCTGGAAGGCGAGTGCTCCCGTGGGGGACGAGGCTGGTGGTCAGCAGGGAGCCTCGATTGGTGATCAGCGTACTTTCCATCGTGGTGCCCTGCTGTCGCGAGGCCGCCAATCTGCCCCGGCGTACCGGGAAGTGATGGAGATGGGCAAGGGGCTTGGTGGTGGGCCTGTGCTGCGTGGCCGGTGGCATTCCCGCCTGTGGCGGCGGGAACGTGGCACCATGAATCCATGCCCGGTCTGCTGGAGATCATCTGTTTGCACGACGCCGACGCCCGGCGCGCCGAGGAAGGCGGCGCCGACCGCGTCGAGCTGCTCGGCAGCCTGGACGACGGCGGGATGTCACCCGAGCCGGCGATGGTGGAGAAGGTGCGGGCCGCCACCGGCCTGGAGTTGCGGGTGATGGTGCGGCTGCGTGCCGGCTTCGGCACCGACGGCGGCGAGTTCGTCCGGTTGCAGGGCCTGGTCAATGCCTACCGGGATGCCGGCGCGGACGGGGTGGTCTTCGGCTTCCTGAACGGCTACGACGAGGTGGACACTGAGGTCTGTGCGGCGCTGGCCCAGACCGCGGACTGTCCGTGGACCTTCCACCGCGCGATTGACCAGGTGCTGGACCTGGACAAGGCCTGGCGGGTGCTGCCCCGGTTGCCGAGGCTGGACCAGGTGCTGACGGCCGGTTCCGCCCGCGGCGTCGAGCACGGTCTGGACGAGCTGCTGGCCCGGTGCAAGGCGGACCCGCAGGTGGCCGCGCTGGTGATGGCCGGCGGCGGGCTGCAGCCCGAGCACGTGCCATGGCTGGCCCGGGCCGGGGTGCGTAGTTTCCACATCGGCCGGGCAGCGCGTCCACTGGGGGAGTACAAGGCCTATGTGGATGCCCCGCTGGTGCGGACCTGGCGGGAACTGGTTGACGAGGAAGTGGCCGGCGTCAGTCGCCCCAGCTGAGCGAGACATTCTCCTCCAGCTGGTAGAGCGTGCGGATCCGGCCCAGGGACGAGTCCCGGAAGCCCGGCCAGTTGCTGGCATAGTCGGTCCGGGGCAGGGTGCGGGGCAGCACCACGACGTAGAGCTGGTGGTCCCGGGCCATCTCCAACTGCTGCGTGGCCCACAGCTCGGTGGCGTGGTTCTCCTGCAGCCCGTGCCAGGCCCGGTACCAGGACACGGTGCCCGGGCCCAGGGCCACCAGCGCCATCACCACCGCGGCCAGCTGGACGGTCAGCGAGACCGGGCGCAGCCTGCCCGTCGCCACCACCCAGACCGCGGCGCACAGCCCGGTGAGCAGGAACATGGCATAGGCGAAGAAGAGCGGGCGGTTCTCAAAGCCGCGCAGGGCGAAGGGCACCAACGGGGCGATGGCGGCGGGGGCCAGCACCAGCACCAGCGGCCACTCCCCGTCGTCGACGACCGCGGGCCGACGCCCAGCCAGCGCGGTGAGCACCCCGCCCAACCACAGCCCGACGAAGCACAGCACCAGCGGCCACCCAGTGGGCATCTGGAACCAGGCCTGCACGTCGCGGGCGTCCAGCTGGGCCAGCGTCCGGTCGCCGAGCCAGCACCACAGGCTCACGGCGGTCACCGTCAGGGTCATTCCCGCCAGGCTGACCCAGCGCCGGGCCGAGCCCCGGGCCAGCCCGGCCAGCCCAACCAGGACCACCGCGCCGGCCAACAGCAGCAGGTAACCCCAGTGGCGCTGCTGGAAGTGCGCCAGGGCAAAGACGGCATCCTGCAGGTGGTGCGGCTCCTGGCGTTGGACATCGGCGGTGATCTTGCGACGACGTTGCAGCCCCGGGGTGGTGAGCCGGTACAGGCTGATCCCCACCGTGAGCAGCAGCGCGGCCGCGGTGCTGGCGCGGTAGCGACACCGGGGCCAGCACAGCAGCGCGGTGGCGGCGAAGCCGGCCAGCATCAGGGCCAGGATCTCGTGGTGGTAGGCGGTCACGACGGTGACCGGCAGGCTCAGCCAGACCAGCCAGGGCCGGGTGGTCGGCCGACGCAGGGCGTGGCTCAGCGGCAGGGTGGCGGCCAGGAAGAGCGCCAGGCCGCCGGGGTAGCCGATGGTGGCGGCCATGAAGTACAGCGTGGTGGAGTCCAGCCAGCGGTCCCAGAAGGAGCAGGCGGTGGGCAGCGTGAGTGCGCCGGCCACGGCCAGGGCGTCGGCCACCCGGCCCCGGGCGGTGCGGGCCACGTCGGCCGGGATGAACTGCCGCGCCCACAGCCAGACCAGCAGGCAGGTGGCCCAGCAGACCCCGGCCATCACCAACCGGGTGCCGGTGGGGCCCAGGGCGAAGACCAGTTGGGCGACGGCGTCGGCGCTGCGGCCATTGCGTCGGGCCAGGTCATGGCTGAGGTTCTCCCGCCACAACCGCCAGGTCAGCTCCGTGGGCGGCACCTCATTGCGGGTCATGAAGAACAGGTCGTCATTGGACAGGGTGGGGAAGACCCACAGCCGCTGCCAGGCGATGGCCGCCAGCGTCCACACCAGTACCAGGGGCAGGGCAGGCAGGACACGGCGCACGGAAGGACACCCTACCGGGGGCACCCGATAGACTCGACTGGTGCCGGCCCCCGCCCTGTCCATCGTCGTTCCCTGCTTCAATGAGGCCGGGAACCTTGAGCGGCTGCACGACGAGGCCCTCCAGGCCCTCACCGAGCTGGGCGTCGACGCCGAGCTGGTGCTGGTGGACGACGGCTCCCGGGATGCCACCCGCGCGGTGGCGCTGCGGCTGTCCGAGCGTGACCCGCGCGTGCGGGTGATCTCCTTCTCCCGCAATTTCGGCAAGGAGGCCGCCATGCTTGCGGGCCTGCGCGCCGCCCGGGGTGAGGTGGTGGCGCTGATGGATGCCGACCTGCAGCACCCGCCTCGGCTGCTCTGCCGGATGTACCAGATGATCTCGACGGGTGAGGCTGACCAGGTGGTGGCCCGCCGCACCCGGCAGCATGATCCGTGGCTGCGTCGGCAGCTCTCCCGGCTGTACTACGGCTGCGTCAACTCGCTGATCGAGGTGGAGCTGCAGGACGGCGTGGGCGACTACCGGATGCTCAGCCGTCGCGCCGTGGACGCGTTGCTGCAACTGACCGAGGCAAACCGGTTCTCCAAGGGGTTGTTCGCCTGGATCGGCTTCCCGGTGGTGGAGCTGCAGTACTCCGGGGTGGGGCGGGCCGTCGGGGAGTCGTCGTGGACCCTGTCCTCCCTGCTGAACTACGGGATCGACGGGGTGGTGGCCTTCAACCATCGGCCGCTGCGGCTGTTGATCTATGCCGGGTTGGCCTCCTTCGGGCTGGGCCTGGCCTACCTGGCGTGGCTGCTGGTCAACGCCATGCTGGTGGGGATCGACGTGCCCGGCTACATCACCACCATCGCGGTGATCGTCTTCTTCGGCGGCGTCCAGCTGCTCAGCCTGGGGATCATGGGGGAGTACATCGGCCGGATCTATGCCGAGGTGAAGCACCGGCCGCACTACGTGGTGGCCCTGGACAGCAAGGCCGGGCGGCCCGCGGGTGATGGCTGAGACCCTGCGGCGGCTGGTCCGCTTCGGTCTGGTCGGCGTCGCCAACACGGCCGTCTACTACCTGTGCTACCGGCTCTTCCTGCTCCTGCTGCCCTACCTGGCCGCGCACCTGATCGCCTGGGCGCTCTCGGTGGTGTTCAGCTTCTTCCTGAACTGCTGGTTCACCTACCGGGTGCGCCCCACCTGGCGTCGCTTCCTGGGCTTCCCGCTGTCCACCCTGGTGAACCTGACCTTCACCACGCTCGGCTCGGTGCTGCTGGTGGAGGCCGTCAGTTTCGACGAGCGCTACGCCACCCTGCTGATGGGGATCCTGGCGATCCCCTTCACCTTCGCGGTGACCACCGTGGTGCTGACCACGGGGGTCAATGATCCGCGACGGGAGCAGGGTGGCGTGCGCTGAACCCGGCCGGCCGCTCAGCCGATCCGCTGGAAGCCGCTCGCCGTGCCGCCATTGGCGAGGCCGGCGGAGATGCTGCCGCCCCGCTTCACCGGGTAGGTGAGCAGCCGGGTGCCGGACTGGTAGGCGATGTCGTCGATCCCGTCACCGGTCAGGTCGCCGGGCGAGGCCACCATCCCGGGCTTCCAGCCCTGGCCCACCACGGCCCCGCCCTGCAGGCGGGTGCCGGTGGAGGTGTAGGCGCGCATCAGGCCGTCGCTGCCCATGCCCAGGACATCGGCCCGGGCGTCGGAGTTCACGCCCTGGACCCCCAAGATGGCGACGGTCTTGTTCCACCCGGTGCCCACCCGGCCGGCCGCGACGGCGCCGGTCTTCGGCAGCGAGTAGCGCAACAGGTCGCCATTGCGGTGGCGGGCCAGGATGTCCGGGGTGCCATTGGCGTTGAAGTCACCGACGGCGCTCAACGCGGTCATGTTGCCCCACCCCTGGCCAATCTGCCGGCCGGCGCTCAGGCTGCCCTTGCCATTGCCGACGTAGAGCCACAGGTTGCCGGAGGCGTCCCGGGCCAGCAGGTCCGTGATCCGGTCACCGGTGACATCGCCCGGGGAGCCGATCCAGTTCACCTTGCCCCAGCCCTGGCCGATCTGCACCGCGGCGCCCAGCTTGCGGTCGCTGCCCGCGGTGAACCGGTACATCACCCCGTTCTTGATCCCGAGCAGGTCGGTCCGGCCGTCCTTGGTCCAGTCACCCCGGACCAGGGGGACGGGAGTGGGGGTCGGGGTGGAGGAGGCATTGCGGTTCTTCCAGATGATCTGGGAGATGCCCGCGATGGTGGCCTTCTGGGTCTCCAGGCTGCCGGAGGCCGAATGGGTGAGCACCGCGGCGGTGTAGGCCGGGGCGTGGTGGTTGTAGCCCACCGAGTTCACGTGCCAGCCGTCGGTGCGCGGCAGCCAGCCATTCTTCACGGCGATGTCCGTGCCCGGGCCCTGGTTGACGCCCCAGGAGGAGGCGCCACGCATCAGCGAGAGACCGTAGCTGCGCATCGAATCGTTCAGCACCGGGTTCTTGCGGGAGAAGTGGTCCACCAGCACCACCTGGTCCGGCGCGGTGGTCACGGTCAGGCCCCAGTAGCCGCCGGGGCCCAGCGTGGTCTCGCGCAGGCCCATCCGGTTGATCACCGACTGCACCGCGGTGCGGCCACCCACGTGCTGGTACAGGTTGGTGGCGGCGGTGTTGTCCGACTGCTTGATCATCGGGATCATCTGGGAGATCTCCCAGCTGGTCAGGCCGCGGCCCTTCTGCTGGGCCTGGTACATCACCGTCGCCATGATCTGCACCTTCACGATGCTGGCGGTGACATTGGACTTGCTGCCCTTGTAGTAGCTGTGGATGGTGCTGCTGCCGGCCTTGCGCCAGGCCACGCCGATGCTGCCGGAACGGCTGGCGGCATAGTTGGCCAGCTGGCTCTGGAAGGGGAAGGCCACCACGGGGCCGTAGCCGGCCGGGTCCGCGACGGCGGCGGCCGTGATCCCACGCTCGCCCTTGGCCTGCTTCTCGGCCACCGCCCGATCCGCCGCGGCCACCACCGCTTCGGTGTCGGCCACCACATGCAGCAGCGGATCCCCGCTGACCTTCAGGTGGCCCTGCGCATCGGTGGTGGCGGCGCGGCAGGCCAGACCGGTGGCGGCCACCGACAGCGGGGCCTGGTCCAGGACCCGCCAGCTGCCGGCGGAGCGCTCCACCCGCACCAGGCCGATGTCGTCGCAGATCACCTGCTGCTGGCCGCCGGCGGGGGCCGCCTGGGCGGCGAGCGGCACGGAACCGATGCCGGTCAGGGTGAGCAGGGCTGCCAGGCTCGCGCGGGCGGCTGGGGATTTCATGGTGGACATGTGCTGCCTCCAGTTCGTCATTGTGCTTTCGGTTACCACTGATACGCCCGCGACGACCATTTGGTTGCACCCGGCGTGGTGCTGCGCGGCGCGCTGGCAGGGGCAGGTCGAGCGGATCCGGGACCAGCCTTTCACAGCCGACGGACGGATATGACGGGTGGCAGAGTCTGGGTGGTTCAGCCGGCCAGTTCCGGGGGCAAGGGTTCGCGGTGCAGCACCACCAGGGAGGTGACCGCCCGGGTGAGACAGACATAGAGCCGCCGCAGGCCGGTGACCTCGTCGGCCTCCCCGGCCACCAGCGCGGCGGGTTCCACCAGCAGCACGTGGTCAAACTCCAGGCCCTTGGCCAGGCTGGCCGGCACCACGTCCAACCGGACCCCGGCGCGCTCCTCGCCCATGGGGCACCAGGCCAGGCCGGCCCGGTCCAGGCCCGCCGTCAGCTCGGGCAGGGCGGCGTCGGCCACGATCAGCCCCACCGTCCCCTCCCGCTCCAGCAGCCGAGCAGCCTCGACGGGGGTGGCGGCCAGGACGTCCTCGGCCCGCCGCACGCCCAGTTCACCCCGGTTGTGCCGGATGGAGGTGGGCCGCGCCAGCTGGGGCGCGATCCGGGGCAGCAACCGGGCGGCATAGTCGATCACCTCGCCGGGCACCCGGAAACCCTCGGTGAGCTCGCTGATGGTGGCCTCCGGATGGCCCAGATGGGTCAGGGAGTCCCGCCAGGACCGGCTGGCCCAGGGGGTGGTGGCCTGGGCCAGGTCCCCCAGCAGGGTGACCGACCCGGTGCTGGCCCGCCGCCCGGCCGCCCGCAACTGCATGGCGGACAGGTCCTGGGCCTCGTCGATGATCACATGGCCCAGGCTGGGGGTGCGGTTCAGCAGGTCCGCAACCTCGTCGGCCAGCACGATCTCCGCGGCGCTCCACCGGTGGGAGCCGGGGGCCTTGGTCCGCCTGGGCGCCAGCAGCAACTCCTGTTCCTCGACGGTGAACAGGTCCTGGGCGCAGGCGGCCAGGAAGTCGGCGTCGGTGAGCAGCCGGTGGGTGAGTTTCGGCACGGTCAGAGCCGGCCAGATCTGGTTGACCAGGTCCTTGACGGTCTTCATCCGGGCCACCCTGTTCTGCACCCGGTCATCGGTGGTGGCGCCGCTGACCTCCATCCGGAGCAGCACCTGGTGGGCCAGCCTTTGGGGCAGCATCTCCCGCCCGGCCAGGTAACGCACCCCGCGGCTGCGCAGGCTGGCGACCGCGTCGGTCAGGTAGTAGGGGGCAATCCGCCAGGTGCGGATTCCCATCGGCACTTCCAGGATGGTCTGGGGTTCGCTGACATGCCCCCAGACCGCCCGTCGGGCCAGCTCCGCCACCCGTGGGTCACCCAGCAGGGTGCCGCGCTCCGGGGAGTCGACGGCCTTGACGGTCAGCCCGGTGGCCTGGGCGGTGAGGCTCTCGATGGTCTCCTGCCGGGCGTCGATCTCCCCCAGCGCGGGCAGCACGTCGCCGATGTAGCGCAGGAAGTTGGCATTGGGGCCGATCACCAGCACCCCCTGCCGGCTCAGCGTGTCCCGATAGGCGTAGAGCAGGTAGGCGGCCCGGTGGAGCCCGACGGCGGTCTTCCCGGTGCCCGGGGCGCCCTGGATGGCCAGCGAGGTGGCCAGATCCGTGCGGACCAGCACGTCCTGGTCCGGCTGGATGGTGGCGACGATGTCCCGCATCGGCCCCGTGCGGGGGCGTTCGATCTCCGCCTCCAGCAGGGCCGAAGCGCCGTCGGTTCCTGAGCCGGTGGCCAGGTCCTCGTCCTCGAAGGCGGTCATCTGCCCGTGCTGGAAGCCGAAGCGCCGGCGCAGGCGGCAGCCCATCGGCTCGCCCGCCCGGGCCCGGTAGAAGGGCAGGCTCATCGGCGCCCGCCAGTCGATCACCAGCGGGTCTCCACCCACCTCGCCAGTGACATGCCGACGGCCGATGTGGGCCACCTCGTCGAACTCCGCACCCAGGCGACGGGCATAGTCCAGCCGGCCGAAGAAGAGCGGGGTTTCGGGGTCATTCTCCAGGCTCTCCATCCGGCGGTAGAGCATCTGCTTGAGATGGGCGGTGCTCACGGCGTCCCCACCCACGGCGGTGGTCCAGTCCGCAGCCTGGGCGCGCATCTGCTCCAGCGCCCGGTGGGCGGCCTCAAGGTGGGCCCGCTCCCGGGCCAGGACGTCGACGGTTTCGGACACGACTGTTCTCCTGCGCACGTGGTGGCTCTGCCGGCCCGACGGCTGAACCCGGCGGGCGGCCCGCGACGTCCGGGAGGGCGGCGAGCGGTGGAGGGGCAGGCGACCCACCCTACCCGGCCACCAGCGGTCAGGGCACACCACCGCTCACCCGGATCTCCACTCGGCGGTTCCGGGCCCGGTTGGCCTCCGAGTCGTTGGGCACCACGGGTTGCTCCTCACCCCGCCCGCTGACCGTCACCCGGTGCCGCGCCAGGGAGTCGGCCAGCGCGGCCTGCACCCGGGCCGCGCGGCGCCGGGAGAGGTCCAGGCCGTGCTCGGAACTGCCCAGGTCGTCGGTGTACCCGGTGATGCTGACCCGGGCCGGGGGCCGGGCCCGCAGCTCCCGCCCGATCCCCCGCAACCGGGTGCTGGCCTGGGGCAACAGCACGTCCGAGTCCCTGGCGAAGAGCAGGTTGGCGTCCAGCCGGAGGTCCAGCCGTCGGGAGCCCTCCCGTCGCTGGACCACGCCCTGCAGGTCCTGGCTGACCGCGGTGATCTCCCGGGTGGGCAGCGCGTCGGGCCGGGGGAAGGCGGTGGGGTAGAAGGTCCGGCTGCCCGGGGTGGGCTCCGGCAGGCTGGCGACGCTGACGCTGCTGCTGCGGGCACACCAGCACAGGGCGAGCAGCCAGAGCAGCAACAACACCAACCGCCGTTCCGGCCGCCGCCCGCACCGGGCGTTCATCGGACCGGGACCCGGTTGAAGCTGCCGAAGGTGGCGGCCCGCACGGTCAGCTCGGTGGCCGCGGGGTCCGGAGCCCCGAACAGGCAGCTGGTCCAGTAGACATCCCCGCGCTCCCAGCCGCCGTGGAAGTCGGGCTGGCACAGCTCGGAGCCATCGGCGGTGGCCGGGTGCAGCACCACCCGACGGGGTCCGTCCACCAGGCTGAAGCCATTGGCCCGGCCGTGGATGGAATCGGCGAAGCCCTGTCCGGACAGCACCGTGTCCGCATTGGCGAACTCGTCCGCGGGACGCTCCAGCACCCGCAGCCTGGTGTTCAGCACTGCGGTCCGCCCTTCCCGGCGCACCGGGTAGACGTCCAGGGCCAGCCGGAATCCCTGCGCGGTCACCTCCCGGGTGGCGACGGGTGCGTCGGTGGTGGGTGTGGCCCGCGCCGAGGGGCCGGACGCCTCGCTGGGTGTCGGGCTTGCTCCACTGGTGACTGGCTGGGAGTCGGTGGCAGGGCCGGAGGCGTCGGGCACGCTGCAGGCGGTGAGCACCAGAAGCGGGATCAGGGCGATGCGTCTCATGCAACCAGCCAAATCGAAGACCGGTGCGTGGGCGAGCGTCCAACCGCCCTGCGGTGTTGTCCGAATGTTGTCCGATTGTTGTCCCACCGCGCCACAGCGGCTGCGGCCGCCTCAAGGGTTGCCTAGATTGGGGGCATGGTCCCACCAGTCCCGCCGGCAGAGCGTCGTCGCAAACAGCGCCGTGGCGCCCGGGTGCTGGTCCGCGAGGGGGAACACGTGCTGCTGATGAGCGATTCCGACCCCGGCGTGCCGGGCAGCAGCTGGTGGGTGCTGCCGGGCGGTGGACTGGACGGCGACGAGCCCACCCGGGTGGCCGCCGCACGGGAGCTGGCCGAGGAGACCGGGTACGTGGTGGACCCGGAAGAGCTGCGCGGGCCGATTGCCCGACGGGTGGCCACCCACGGCTATTCGGACCGGATCCTGGTGCAGGACGAGGAGATCTTCCTGCTGGACGCCCGCCGCTTCGACGTCGACACCTCCGCCTTCACCGCCGCGGAGCAGACCCGGATGGGTGGCTGGGGCTGGTTCGGCCCGTCCGAGCTGGCGGAGCTGGAGATCTGGCCGGCCGAGACGGCGGAGCTGGCCCGCTGGGCGGGCGAGGCCTGCCGGGACCTGGGTGCGGTGGAGGAGTCCACCGTGCCCGTCGAGCTCACTTCCTGGTGAAGTGCAGTTCCACCCGCCGGTTCTGGGCCCGGGACTTCTCGTCCTTGTTCGGCACGGCCGGATCGGCCTCGCCCTTGCCCGCGACGCTCACCGTGATCCCGGACAGCTGCGGGGCGAGGGCCGTGCGCACCGCCTCGGCCCGCTGCTTGGACAGGGCCAGGCCGTGTTCGGCCGAACCCAGGTCATCGGTGTAGCCGGTGATGGTCAGCGTGCCGGGGCCCTTGGCCTTGAGCTGGGCCCCGATCTCGGCCAACCGCGTCTGCGCGGCCGGGAGCAGGGCGGCGGAGTCCTTGCCGAACAGCACATTGCTGTTCAGGGTGACGTCCAACCGCTTGCTGCTCTCCGACGTCCGGGCGGTGCCCTTGACGTCCTGGGTGCGGGTGGTCAGCTCGATCACCCGGGCGTGGGGTTCCACGATCCGGGGGTGCGCGGTGGGCGGCGGGGTCTCGTCGGCCACCGCGGGGGCGGCCAGCAGGCCGGGGCCGGCCAGGGTCAGCAGGCCGAGCACCAGTACCGCGGCCCGGGCGTCACTTGATCTGGACATTGGCGAAGGTCCCGAACTTGTCGGTCTTGATGCTCATCATGCTCTCTGTCTCGGGGACTCCCGCGAAGGTGCAGGTCACCGTCACGACGTCGCCCACCCGGGCCGAGGACGGCGGTGTGGGCGAGCACAGCGAACTCTCCACCACGTCCGGGTCTGCCAGGGCCGGCAGGTACATCTTCTCCCCGGCCTGGTCGATCAGGGCGAAGCCATTGGGCACCTGCTTGACCGTGGACCAGGTGCTGCTGCTGTCGGTGAGGATCCGGCCGTCGACGGACGAGTTCGAGCCCAGCTTGGTGTAACCCAGGTCGGCGGTCATCAGCACGGCCTTGCCCTGGCGTCGCAGCGGATACATCGACACCTTGTAACCGACGCCACCGCTGGTGATCTGCTTGGTGCCGACCGGGTCGCCCAGGTCTTCGGCGGCGGTGCTGGTGGCCGATGGGCTGTCCTCGCCCGTCGGTTGGCCAGTGTTCTGGGTGGTGGTGTTCTGGGCAGTGGCGCTCTCGGCCGTGGCCTGGTCCGCGCTGGCGGCCGCGGATTCTGCGGGGCTGGGCGGTTCCTTGGCGGCGCACCCTGCCACGGGGAGCGTTGCCATCAGGACTGCAATCGCCACGGAGGTCTTCTTCATCACGCGGGCAGTCAAACACGGCGGTGGTCCACCGCAGGGAAGCGGGACGGCCCGCCCCTGGTGGGGACGGGCCGTCGGGTGGGACGTGCGGCGGGCGATCAGGCCTCGACGCGGCCCTCACGCTGCTCATGGCGGGAGACACCCTCGTCGGTGAGCGTCTTGTACAGCGCGCCGGCAATCATGGCGCCCAGGATCGGGGCCACCCAGAAGAGCCAGACCTGACCCAGCGCCCAGCCACCCTGGAAGACGGCGGCGGCCAGCGAACGGGCCGGGTTCACCGAGGTGTTGGTGACGGGGATGGAGATCAGGTGGATCAGGGTCAGGCCCAGGCCGATGGCGATCGGGGCGAAGCCCTTGGGGGCTCGGTCATCGGTGGAGCCCAGGATGATGAACAGGAACATCGCAGTCAGCACCACCTCGATCAGCAGGCAGGCCAGCAGCGAGTAGCCGGCGGGCGAGTGGGCGCCGTAGCCATTGGAGGCGAAGCCGGAGGCCTTGGCGTCGAAGCCGTCCTTGCCGGAGGCGATCAGGAAGAGGATCCCGGCACCGACGATGCCGCCCACCACCTGGGTGACGATGTAGGGCAGCACGGCCTTGGCCTCGACGCGCTTGGCGGCGAACAGACCCAGGGTGACGGCCGGGTTGAAGTGGCCGCCGGACAGGTGGCCGAAGGCATAGGCGGCGCTCATCACGGTCAGGCCGAAGGCCAGCGCGACGCCGACGAAGCCGATGCCCAGGTTGACGGGGGTGGGGTCGGTGCTGAGCACCTTGGCGGCCAGCACGGCGGAGCCACAGCCGCCGAAAACCAGCCAGAGGGTGCCGAGGAACTCGGCAACCAGCCGGGACTTCATGGAAACGTTCATTCAACTACTCCTTGTACCGCCCATCGGGAGATGGGAGTGACACTGCCCGCGGAGCGACGGTGACCCGCGAAATTCCTTGAGGTCAAGAAATCAGGCAGGCGTCACACTACCGAGAATTCCCCGGCCGTCCGCCCGCCCCCGCTCTGCTTGGCAAACTTTCAGCCAGACTTCGGGTCCGGGCCTCCTGCGGTTCACCCGGTGATGTCCTCGGCGTCGATGATCCGGTAGGCATAGCCCTGCTCGGCCAGGAAGCGCTGCCGGTGCTGGGCGAACTCCGCGTCGGAGGTGTCGCGGCTGACCACGGCGTAGAAGCGGGCGGTGCGGCCGTTCTTGGGGCGCAGCAGCCGGCCCAGCCGCTGCGCCTCCTCCTGTCGGGAGCCGAAGGCGCCGGAGACCTGGATGGCCACCTCGGCGGTGGGCAGGTCGATGGAGAAGTTGGCCACCTTGCTGACCACGATCAGATCGATCTGGCCCGTGCGGAAGCGGTGGTAGATGTCCTCGCGCTGCTTGTTGGTGGTGGCGCCGGTGATCAGTTCGGCGCCCAAGGCCTCGGCCAGTTCCTCCAGCTGGTCCACGTACTGGCCGATCACCAGGGTGGGCTGGCCACGGTGCTGGGCCACCAGGTCCAGCACCACCCGGGTCTTGCTCTCGGCGGTGGCCGCCAGCCGGTAGCGCACGTCCGGATCCGCGGTGGCGACGGCCATCCGCTCCGCGTCGGTGAGGGTCACCCGGACCTCGACGCAGTCCGCGGGGGCAATCCAGCCCTGGTTCTCCAGGTCCTTCCACGGCGCGTCATAGCGCTTGGGGCCAATCAGGCTGAACACGTCGCCCTCCCGGCCGTCCTCCCGCACCAGGGTGGCGGTCAGGCCCAGCCGGCGCCGGGCCTGCAGGTCCGCGGTCATCCGGAAGACCGGCGCGGGCAGCAGGTGTACCTCGTCGTAGATCACCAGGCCCCAGTCCCGGGCGTCGAACAGCTCCAGATGGGGATGGATCCCCTTCCGCTTGGAGGTCACCACCTGGTAGGTGGCGATGGTGACCGGCCGCACCTCCTTCTTGCTGCCGGAGTACTCGCCGATCTCGTCCTCGGTGAGGCTGGTGCGGCGCAGCAGCTCGTCGCGCCACTGCCGGGCGCTGACGGTGTTGGTGACCAGGATCAGTGTGGTGGCCTGCGCCAGGGCCATGGCGTCGGCGCCGACGATGGTCTTGCCGGCCCCGCAGGGCAGCACCACCACGCCGGAACCCCCATGCCAGAAGGATTCCGCGGCCTCGTGCTGGTAGGGGCGCAGCTCCCAGCCGTCGGTGACCAGCTCGATCCGGTGGTGCTCGCCGTTGACATAGCCGGCCAGGTCCTCGGCCGGCCAGCCCAGCTTGAGCAGCTGCTGCTTCAGGTTGCCGCGTTCCGACGGGTGCACCGTCACCGTGTCGTCGTCGATCCGGGCCCCCACCAGACCCTTGATCCTGGCCGAACGCAGCACCTCGGTCAGCACCGCCCGGTCCGTGCTGACCAGCACCAGCCCGTGGGTGGGGTGCTTCTCGATCCGCAGCCGGCCATAGCGGCCCATCGTCTCGGTGATGTCCACCAGCAGGGAGCTGGCGACGGGATAGCGGGAGAAGCGCAGCAGCACGTCCACCACCTGCTCCGCGTCGTGCCCCGCGGCCCGGGCATTCCACAGGCCCAGCGGGGTGAGCCGATAGGTGTGCACGTGCTCGGGCGCGCGCTCCAGCTCCGCGAAGGGGGCGATCTGGATGCGGCAGTCCGCTGCGTCGGGGTGGTCCACCTCCAGCAGCAGGGTGCGGTCGGACTGGACGATCAGGGGGCCGGGAGTGTTCATCGCAGGCAAGTATCCTCCCCGCGGGCAAGTTTTGGATGCTGGGGCCGGGCCCGGGTAGGCTGTGTGGGTTGCCTGGCGAGGGTACCGGAAGAATCCGGTCCGTTATCGACGTGGTGTGAGCGCAAGCTCTTTCCTCCCTCGTGGGCGTCTACGTGATCTGGACACCCCAGAGACGAAGGTTGAGGAGGACCACCAATGGCCACCAATGAGTTGAAGATTTTCGCCGAGAAGCGCACCGAGTTTGGCAAGGGCGCTGCCCGTCGCATCCGTCGCGCCGACAAGGTGCCCGCCGTGCTGTACGGCCACGGCATGGAGCCCGAGCACCTGACGCTGCCGGGCCACGAGATCCTGCTGGCCCTGCGCACCGCCAACGTGCTGCTGAGCCTGGACATCGCCGGTGAGAAGGAGCAGCTGTGCCTGCCCAAGCAGGTGCAGCGCGACCCGATCAAGGGCTTCATCGAGCACGTGGACCTGCTGCTGGTCAAGCGCGGCGAGAAGGTCACGGTCGAGGTCCCCGTCCTGCTGACCGGCGAGGCCGCCGCCGAGACGTCCGTCAACCAGGACCTCACCACCCTGGCCCTGGAGGTCTCCGCCATGAACATCCCGACCGAGATCGAGGTTTCGATCGAGGGTCTGGAAGCCGGCAGCCAGATCAGCGTGGCCGACATCACCCTGCCCGAGGGCGCGACCTTCAACGGTGAGGCCGCCGAGACCCTGATCGTCGGCATCAATGCCGCCGAGGAGCTCGACGTCGAGGGCGACGCCGAGGAGGGTGACGAGGCTGCCGAGGGTGACGAGGCCGCCGAGGGCGAGTCCGAGGGCGAGTGACCACCTTCCTGGTGGTGGGGCTGGGAAATCCCGGCCCCAGCTACGCCAACACCCGGCACAATGTCGGGTTCATGGTGGTCGACGAGCTGGCCCGCCGCGCGCGGGCCAGCTGGTCGGCCCCCCGGCAGATGCGGGCCGACGTCGCGGAGACGCGGATCAGCCGCGCCGGAATGGGCGCCCCCGGTATCGACGCCCACAAGGTGGTGCTGGTCAAGCCTCGCACCTTCATGAACGAGTCCGGCCAAGCCGTCGGCAAGCTGGCCGCCTTCCACAAGGTGGCGCCCGCGCAGGTGGTTGCCGTGCACGACGAGCTGGACCTGGACCTGGGCCAGCTGCGGCTCAAGCTGGGTGGCGGCGACAATGGCCACAATGGCCTCAAGAGCATGCGGCGCCACCTGTCCACCGGGGACTTCGCCCGGGTGCGGTTCGGGATCGGACGCCCGCCGGGCCGGCAGCAGCCCGCCGACTATGTGCTGGCCCAGATCCCCGCATCGCTGCGCACCGACGTCGCACTGGAGGTGGGCCGCGCCGCCGACGCCGTCGAACTGCTGCTCACCGACGGCCTGGAGGCGGCGCAGAACCGGTTCAACTCCTGAGCCGGCGGAGCTACTTCTTGACGCTCGGCGACGGGCTGTCCGCGGCCTCCTTCGCGGGGGCATGCGCCGCGGCCACCTGCTGCACCAGCGTCGTCAGGGTGCCGACCCCGCCGAAGGGTGAGCGGCCGGCCAGCACCGGCCAGACCCGCTTGGCGCGGACCGCGTGGACCGCCCGCCACGCCGGATCCTTGGCCAGCAGCGGCCGGGCGGTCCGGTAGCCGGCATCGTCAACCACCAGCAGGACCTCGGCGCCCTTCAGCGCCGCCAGATCGGTGCCCACCACGCCCCGGGGGTCGCCCAGGTCGGTGCCCGGGTTGATGATCCCCACCTGGTCCAATTGCATCCCGGCGGCCGATCCCGGCCCCAGGTGGTGTACCTGGACCTGCTTCCCGGCGACGGTGAACTGCACCAGCCAGGTGCCCGGATGCACCCGCCCCCGCAGGTCTTCGCGTGCCTTGCCCACCGCATGGTCCAGGGCCGTGGTCAGGGCATCGGCCCGCTGCCCGCGGCCGAGCAGGCCCCCGGTGCGGGCCAGGTTCTGCCGAGCCCGGGCCAGCGGCTGCAGGTTGGAGGGGCCGTCCAGCAGGTGCAGGGGCGCAATCTGCTCCAGATCCTTGCGGATGGCGGCGGGCACGACGGTGAGCGTGCCCAGCAACAGTTGCGGCTGGGCCGAGCGCAGCTCCGCCAGCCGGTAGCCGCCGGCCCGGGTGCCCAGATCGGCCGTCGCGGAGGCCAGCCTGAGCCCGGCCAGGGTCTTGGTGAAGGCCGCCACCTCCGGCGCGGCCACCGGCTGCAGCCCCAGGCTGAGCACGTCCTCCGCGCGCTCCCAGTCCAGCACTGCCACCCGGGTCACCGGGGTGGGGGTGGCCGTCGAGGAGGTGGCGGGGTCACCGCTGCAGGCGGCCAGCAGGCCGCCCACCAGCCCGGCGCCCGCCACCGTCAGGAATTCGCGCCGGGTGCGCGCGTCGTCCGCCCTCACCCGGTCACATCCAGGCAGAGGGGCCGGAGGAGCCCGCCCGGTACTCGTCCATCGGCACCCGGTTCTCGGACCAGGCCTGGATCACCGGGCCGAGGATCCGCCAGCACTCCTCCGCGATGTCGCCGCGGACGCTGAGCAGCGGGTCGCCGTCCAGGATCCCCTCCAGGATTTCGCCATAGGGCCGCACCGCGCTGCTGCCCAGCTCGGTGAACAGCACCGAATCCTCCAGGTCCAGCACGTCGCCCTCGGCATTGGTGGTGATCCCCACCGCGATGTTCTCCGGCTTCATGCCGATGCTGATCACATTGGGCACCGGCTGGTTCTTGAAGCCCTCCGGCAGGTGGCCGACGGGCTTGAAGACCACGGTGATGCCATTGCGGCCATCGCCCAGCGCCTTGCCGCTGCGCAGCTTGATCGGCACCCCGGCCCACCGGGAGGTCTTGATCCGCACGGTGAGTTCGGCCAGCGTCTCGGTGTTGTTGGCCGGGTCCACACCCTGCTCGTCGACGTAGTTGGGCACGTCCCGGTCCCCGATCCGGCCGGCCACATAGCGCGCCCGGCGCGAGTCCTTGACGGGGTCATTGCTCCACAGCTCGGTGGCGCGCAACACATGGGCCATCAGGTCACGCAGCTCCAGCTCGTCGATCCGGGCCGGCTCCTCCATGGCAAACATCGCCATCACCAGCAGCAGGTGGCTCTGGATCATGTCCTTCAGGGCGCCGGCCTTGTCGTAGTAGCCGGCCCGGCCCTCGAGGGCCAGGGTCTCGTCGGTGACGATCACCACATGGTCGATGTTGTTGGCATCCCAGACCGGCTCGAACAGCCGGTTGGCAAAGCGCAGGCCCAGCAGGTTCAGCACGGTGGACTTGCCCAGGAAGTGGTCCACCCGGAAGATCTGCTTCTCCGGCACCACCTTGGCCAGCGTCTGGTTCAGCTGGTGCGCGCTCTCGGCGTCGCGGCCGAAGGGCTTCTCAAGCGCCAGCCGCAGCGTCGCCGGGTAGTCGATGGTGGCCAGCGCCTCGCACGCCTTGACGGTGACCGCGGGGGGCAGGGCGAAGTAGAGCACCGGATCGCTGGGCAGCTGGTCCAGCAAGGTCTTGAGCTCGTCGGGGCTGGTGACGTCCAGCTTCACATAGCGGGTGGTGGCCAGCACCTGGCCGATCCGGCCCTGCGGGCAGCCGCCCTCGGCCAGGGCGTCGGCGACGATCTGCTTCCACTGCTCGTCGGAGATCTCCTCCATGGCGGCGCCCACCAGGGTCAGCTCCGGCCGGGAGTGTTGCTTCAGCAGGGTGCCCAGTCCGGGCAGTAGCAGGCGGTGGGTCAGGTCGCCGGAGGCGCCCAGGATCACGAGGGTTGCGGGAGTACTCACGCGATGACTCTAGAAGACGACTCAACCTGATGCCCCGGCCTCGGCGTGTCGCGGGCCGGTTGGCGGCGACGGGTAGATTTGTCGGGTGACTGTGACCGGCCTGACCCGCCTGCTCGCCTCCGATCCCGTCCTGTCCCGGGCAGTCTCCCGGGCGTCGGCCACCCCGACGCTGGACCTGACGGCACCGGCCGCCGCCCGCGCGGCGCTGGCCGCCACCCTGACCGAGGCCCTGGGCCGGCCGGTGCTGCTGGTCACCTCCACCTATCGGGAGGCCGAGCAGCTGACGGCGGAGCTGGACAGCTGGCTGGGCGCCGACGAGGTGGCCTACTACCCGGCCTGGGAGACGCTGCCGCACGAGCGGCTGAGCCCCCGCTCGGACACCGTCGGGCGACGGCTGGCGGTGCTGCGCCGCCTGGCCGGCAAGGACCAGCTGCCGGCCCCGCGGGTGGTGGTGGCCCCGGTGCGTTCCCTGCTGCAGCCGCAGGTGAAGGGGCTGGCGGAGCTGAAGCCGGTGCGGATCGTCGCCGGTCAGGACTTCGACGTCGACGAGCTGGCCACCGCCCTGGTGGGGGCCGCCTACCACCGGGTTGACCTGGTGGAGCGGCGCGGGGAGTTCGCGGTCCGCGGCGGGATCGTGGACATCTTCCCGCCCACGGAGGAGCACCCGGTGCGGGTGGACTTCTTCGGCGACGAGGTGGAGGAGATCCGGCACTTCACCGTCGCCGACCAGCGCTCCATGCCCACCCGGCTGGACGAGATCACCGCCTCTCCCTGCCGGGAGCTGCTGCTCGACGACGCCGTGCGGGCTCGCGCCCGGGCGCTGCTCCCGGACCATCCGGAGCTGGCGGAGATGCTGGACAAGATCGCCGAGGGACATGCGGTGGAGGGCATGGAGGCCCTCACCCCGGCCTTGGTGGATGGCCTGGAACTGCTGGTGGACGTGCTGCCCGCCGACGCCGTCGTGCTGGTCAGCGATCCGGAGCTGGTCCGCAGCCGCGCCCATGACCTGGTGCAGACCAGCCAGGAATTCCTGCACGCCTCCTGGGCGGCGGCGGCCGCCGGCGGCAAGGCACCGATCGACCTGGGGGCCTCAGCCTACCGGGAACTGGCCGACGTCCGGGCGCACGCGCTGCACCGGGGCCAGGCCTGGTGGAGCCTGTCCAGCTTCACCGCTGGCCCCGCGCCCCGCGCCGCGGACCCGACCATCGCCGACGACGGCGAACTGATCGACCTGTCCCACCTGGCCACCGACGGCGTCGACTCCCACAGCCTGGCCTGGCAGGCCACCGAGTTGTGGAAGGGCGACACCGAGGCGGCGGTGGCCGAGATCGCCCAGGCGGTCAAGGCCGGGGATGCCGTGGTGCTGGGCGTGGAGGGCAAGGGCCTGGCCAGCCGGATGAGCGAGGTGCTGACCGACCACGAGATCGGCTCGCACATCGCCGACGCCCTGGTGGCCGAGCCGGAACGGGGCACCGTCACCATCGTCCCGGCCAGCCAGCGGCACGGCTTCCGGGTGCCCGGCCTGGGCCTGAGCCTGTTCACCACCGGGGACCTGGCCGGCAACAAGCCGGCCGACAAGTCCGAACGCAAGATGCCCAGCCGGCGCAAGAACCAGATCAGCCCGCTGGAGCTGAAGACCGGGGACCCGGTGGTGCATGAGCAGCACGGCGTCGGCCGCTATCTGGAGATGGTGCAGCGCACCGTGGCCGGCTCCACCCGGGAATACCTGGTGATCGAGTACGCGGCCAGCAAGCGTGGTCAACCGGGGGACCGGCTGTTCGTGCCGATGGACCAGCTGGACCAGGTCACGCGCTATGTGGGCGGCGAGTCCCCAACGCTGGACAAGATGGGTGGCGCGGACTGGAACAAGCGCAAGTCCCGGGCCCGCAAGGCGGTCAAGCAGATCGCGGCCGAGCTGATCAAGCTCTATGCCGCGCGGCAGGCCACCCGGGGGCATGCCTTCGGCCCGGACACCGCCTGGCAGCGGGAGCTGGAGGACGCCTTCAACTACGTCGAGACCCCGGACCAGCTGGCCTGCATCCAGGAGGTCAAGCAGGACATGGAGCAGGTGGTCCCGATGGACCGGCTGATCTGCGGCGACGTGGGCTATGGCAAGACCGAGATTGCGGTCCGCGCCGCCTTCAAGGCCGTGCAGGACGGCAAGCAGGTGGCCATCCTGGTGCCCACCACGCTGCTGGTCACCCAGCACCACGCCACCTTCGCCGAGCGTTATGCCGGCTTCCCGGTGCACGTGGCCCAGCTCTCCCGCTTCCAGACCGATGCCGAGGCCAAGGCTGTCAAGGAGGGCATCACGTCGGGCAAGGTGGACGTGGTGGTGGGCACCCACCGGCTGTTCAGCGGCGAGGTGCAGTTCAAGGACCTGGGCCTGGTGATCATCGACGAGGAGCAGCGCTTCGGCGTCGAGCACAAGGAGGCGCTGAAGAAGCTGCGGCTCAATGTGGACGTGCTGGCCATGTCCGCCACCCCGATCCCGCGCACCCTGGAGATGGCCATCACCGGCATCCGGGAGATGAGTGTGATTGCCACCCCGCCGGAGGAGCGGCACCCGGTGCTCACCTTTGCCGGTCCCTATGACGAGGCGCAGGTGGTGGCGGCGGTGCGCCGCGAGCTGGCCCGGGAGGGGCAGGTCTTCTACGTGCACAACCGGGTGCAGTCCATCGAGAAGACCGCCGCCCGGCTGCGGGAACTGGTGCCCGAGGCGCGCGTCGTGACCGCGCACGGGCAGATGAACGAGCACCAGCTGGAACAGGTGATGCAGGACTTCTGGGAGCGTCGGGCCGACGTGCTGGTCTCCACCACGATCGTCGAGGCGGGGCTGGACATCTCCACCGCCAACACCCTGCTGATCGAGCGGGCGGACCTGATGGGCCTGTCCCAGCTGCACCAGCTGCGCGGCCGGGTGGGCCGCGGCCGGGAACGGGGCTACGCCTACTTCCTGTACCCGCCAGAGAAGCCGCTGACCGAGACGGCGCATGACCGGCTGGCCACCATGGCGGCGCACACGGACCTGGGCGCCGGCATGCAGATTGCCATGAAGGACCTGGAGATCCGCGGCGCCGGCAACCTGCTGGGCGGGGAGCAGTCCGGTCACATCGCCGACGTCGGCTTCGACCTCTACATCCGGCTGGTGGGGGAGGCAGTCGCCGACTTCCGCGGTGATCCCGACGCCGAACCCGAGCCGGAGATGCGGATCGAGCTGCCGGTGGACGCCAACCTGCCCAATGACTACGTCGAGTCCGAGCGGCTGCGGCTGGAGATGTACAAGCGGCTGGCCGAGGTGCGCAGCGAGGCCGACATCGCGGAGGTGCGGGCTGAACTGGCCGACCGTTATGGCCCGCTGCCCGGCCCCACCGAGGTGCTGCTGGAAGTGGCCCGCTTCCGGCTGCTGTGTCGCTCGGTCGGCCTGACCGAGGTGGTGGGCCAGGGCAACAACATCCGCTTTGCCCCCGCGTCGTTGACCGACTCCCGGGAGCTGCGGCTGGGCCGGCTGTACCCCGGCAGCGTGATCAAGCGCCAGGCCGGCTTCCTGCTGGTCCCGCGGCCCACCACGGCGCCCGTGCTGGGCCAGCCCGTGGTGGGCCTCGACCTGCTGCGGTGGGCCACCCGGGTGCTCGTCGACATCTTCGACGCCGTCCCGACGCCGGCTGCGGACGGCTCCTGAACCGACGGCTACAATCACCACGACGGCCCGGCAACGCACAGGAACGGGCATTCCGGAAGGACAACAGATGAAGTCAGCTCGCGTGGCGGTTCCCCTGATGGCCCTGGCGTTGTTCGCCGGCTGCGGTACCCCCACTGGCAGCACCGCCTTCCAGGTGGACGGCCAGACCACCCGGATCAGCCAGGTGGAGGACTCGGCCAAGGGGTGCGCCGGGATCATCCAGCAGGACGCCACCATGATCAAGCCGCAGGTGGCCAACATGCTGCTGATGAAGGAGCTGGCCCGCGGGGCCGCGCAGGCCACCCGCGTCGAGATCACACCCGCCATGCGCGCCGAGGCCCTGAAGCAGCTGCAGGGTGAGCCCCTGCTGGCCAATCCCGAGTGCGCCGCCGCGGTGAATGGCTTCGCCGACTATGCGGCCCTGGCCCAGAAGCTGGGCAAGGAGAAGCTGTCCACGGCGATCAAGGGGCTGGACGTGCAGGTCAACCCGGTCTTCGGCACCTGGGACCGGGACAAGGGTGCCTTCGCCAGTTCCTCCGGCTCGCTGAGCATGGAGGACCTGGGGCAGGGCAAGGTCTTCGGCGGCCAGTGAATCCGTCGGATCCCGCTGGTGACCAGGTGGCGCGGCTGGCCGGGGTGATGCACCGGCTGCGCGACGAGTGTCCGTGGGATGCCCAGCAGACGCACCGCAGCCTGGCCACCTACCTGGTGGAGGAGACCGGGGAGGTGCTGGACGCCATCGAGTCCGGTGACGACGCCGACCTGCGCGAGGAACTGGGCGACCTGCTGCTGCAGGTGGTCTTCCACTGCGAGATCGCCGCCCGGGAGGGACGTTTCGATCTGGACGACGTCGCGCATGACATTGCCGACAAGCTGGTCCGCCGGCACCCCTATGTCTTCACCGACGCCGAGGTCCCCGCGGACATGATGGCTTCCTGGGAGCAGCGCAAGCGCGCCGAGAAGGGGCGCACCTCCAGCCTGGACGGGATCGCCCAGCAACTGTCCGCGCTGGCCCGGGCCACCAAGGTCACCTCCCGGGTGCGCAATCACGACGTCGCGGTGGAGCTGGCCGACGAGCCGATCACCGCCGACGAGGTGGGCCGGCAGGTGCTGCGGCTGGTGCAGCGGGCCCAGGCCAGCGGCGTCGACGCGGACCAGGCCACCCGCGATGCCCTGCGCGCCTTCGAGGCGCAGGTGCTGGCCGCGGAGCAGGCTTCCGGCGCCAGGGGTTAAGCCCGAGTTACCCAGAAGCGAACGCCGCATTCTTTCTGGCACCTCCAATGCCGCCCGCGGGAATGGGCCGCTAGGCTGCAGGTGGAACATTTTCCATCTTGCGAAAGGCAGATCAGATGGCAACCATCGAATTCATTGACGCCCGGGAAATCCTGGACTCCCGCGGTAACCCCACGGTCGAGGTCCAGGTCATCCTGGACGACGGCGCCGAAGGCCGCGCCGCGGTTCCCTCGGGTGCCTCCACCGGCGCCTTCGAGGCCGTCGAGCTGCGCGACGGCGACAAGAAGCGCTACGACGGCAAGGGCGTGCTGAAGGCGGTCGAGAATGTCGTCGAGACCATCGGCGAGGAGGTGCTGGGCTTCGAGGCCTCCGAGCAGCGTCTGCTGGACCAGGCCATGCTGGAGCTGGACGGCACCGACAACAAGGCCAAGCTGGGCGCCAACGCCATCTTGGGCGTCTCCCTGGCCGTCGCGCACGCCGCCGCCGAGTCGGCCGGCCTGCCGCTGTACCGCTACCTGGGCGGCCCCACCGCCAACATGCTGCCCGTGCCGATGATGAACATCCTCAACGGTGGTTCGCACGCCGACAGCAATGTGGACATCCAGGAGTTCATGATCGCCCCGATCGGCGCCGAGAGCTTCAAGGAGGCCCTGCAGCACGGTGCGCAGGTCTACCACGCCCTGAAGTCCGTGCTGAAGGAGAAGGGCCTGGCCACCGGTCTGGGTGACGAGGGCGGCTTCGCCCCCAACCTGGAGAGCAACCGCGCCGCGCTGGAGCTGATCGTCGAGGCCATCAAGAAGGCCGGCTTCGAGCCCGGCAAGGAGATCGCCCTGGCCCTGGACGTCGCCGCCAGCGAGTTCTACAACGAGGACGGCACCTACAGCTTCGAGGGTGGCAAGAAGTCCGCCGACGAGATGGTGGCCTACTACGCGAAGCTGGTCGAGGACTTCCCGCTGGTCTCCATCGAGGACCCGCTGAACGAGGAGGACTGGGACGGCTGGAAGAAGATGACCGAGCAGATGGGCGACAAGGTGCAGCTGGTCGGCGACGACCTGTTCGTGACCAATGTCGAGCGCCTGCAGCGCGGCATCGACGAGAATGCCGCCAACGCCCTGCTGGTCAAGGTGAACCAGATCGGTTCGCTGACCGAGACCATCGACGCCGTCACCATGGCCCACCGCGCCGGCTTCCGCTCGATGATGTCGCACCGTTCGGGTGAGACCGAGGATGTCACCATCGCCGACCTGGCCGTCGCCCTCGGCTGCGGCCAGATCAAGTCGGGCGCCCCGGCCCGCTCGGAGCGCGTCGCCAAGTACAACCAGCTGCTGCGGATCGAGGAGGACCTCGACGACGCCGCGGTGTACGCCGGCGCGGCCGCCTTCCCGCGTTTCAAGGCCTGAGCATTCGTCAGGACCTGTAACACTGGGTAGATGGTCAACAAGCCCACCCACAACGGTCCGGGTCGCGGTACGCCGCGTACCCGGGCCGTTGCGTCTGCCCGGAACCGTTCCCGCAGCCCGCGCCAGACCCGACGGGTGGAGCGTCCCGACGGCACGCAACTGCCTGCCGCCACCCCGGTTCCCCGACTGATCCGCGGCGCGGGGTTCACCCGTCGCGCCATCGCCTTGCTGGTGGTGTGCGCCGTGTTGCTGATCAGCTTCGGCTCCAGCCTGCGGGTCTATCTGCGCCAGGAGCGGGAACTGGCCGTGGCCCAGCAGCAGATCGCCGAGCGCACCCGGGCCAATGCCGAGCTGGCCGACGAGATCGAGCGGTGGAAGAACCCGGACTTCGTCAAGGCCCAGGCCCGGGAACGGCTCGGCTGGGTGGTGCCCGGCGAGGTGGGCTACCGCGTCGTCGACGCCAATGGGGAACCGCTGGGCGGGGGAGTGAGCATCAGTTCCACCCGCACCCTGCCCGCCGGCGAACACGAGACCGCGTGGTGGGACCGGCTGTCCGGCTCCATCGCCACCGCCGACGAGCCGTTGGTGGCCCCCGGCAGCAAGGAACCCGTGGTCACCGCCTCCCCCGAACCCGGCAGCACCCCCACCCCCACCCCCACTCCCACGAAGAAGCGATAGATGGCACAGCTCGAACCGATGACCCCCGCCGACGAACAGGCGATCCACGAGCAGCTCGGCCGAATGCCCCGCGGCGTGGCCGGCGTCGCCTGGCGCTGCCCCTGCGGCCAGCCGGGCGTGGTCGCTACCCAGCCACGGCTGCCCGACGGAACCCCCTTCCCCACCACCTACTACCTGACCTGCCCCCGCGCCACGTCGGCCTGCTCCACGCTGGAGGCCTCGGGCCTGATGGCCCAGATGAGCCAGCGGCTGCAGACCGACGAGGAGCTGGCCGACGCCTATCGGGCCGCGCACGAGGCCTACCTGGCCGACCGGGCCGCGCTGGGCGAGGTGCCGGAGATCCAGGGGATCAGCGCCGGCGGAATGCCCACCCGCGTCAAGTGCCTGCACGTGCTGGTCGGCCATTCGCTGGCCGCCGGCCCCGGCGTGAACCCGCTGGGCGACGAGGCGGTGGCCGCGCTGGGCGATTTCTGGACCCGCCCCTGCCTGCAGGATTCCCCGTCGCCCGAACCCACCGAGGGCAACTGATGCGCGTCGCCGCCATCGACTGTGGCACCAATTCCATCCGGCTGCTGATCGCCGAGGCCGGTCCCGACGGCCGGATGGCGGAGCTGGACCGCCGGCTGGAACTGGTCCGGCTGGGGCAGGGCGTCGACGCCACCGGCGAATTCCATCCCGACGCGCTGCGCCGCACCTTCGCCGCCGTCGACGACTATGCCCAGCGGATCCGGAGCTTCGGCTGTCAGCGGGTGCGCTTCGTGGCCACCTCCGCCGCCCGCGACGCCCACAACCGAGAGACCTTCTTCACCGGCATTCGGGAACGGCTCGGCGTCGAGGTGGAGATCATCCCCGGCGACGAGGAGGCGGCGCTCAGCTTTGCCGGCGCCCTGGCCGGCGTCCATCCCGACGCCGAACCGGTGCTGGTGATCGACATCGGCGGCGGTTCCACCGAGCTCATCCAGGGCGGCCGCGACGCCCAGATCCAGCACGCCATCAGTCTGGACATGGGCTCGGTGCGGCTGCGGGAACGCTTCCTGCACAGCGATCCGCCCACCGCCGAGGAGATTGCCGCCGCCACTGCCTTCATCGACGGCCTGTTGGACCGCAGCGGAGTCGCCTTCGACGCGGTGCAGCGCTTCATCGGCGTGGCCGGCACCGCCACCAGCCTGTCGGCCATCCAGCAGGAACTGGCCGAATACCAGCGGGAGCTGGTGCATGGATCACGGCTGGAACCCCGCCAGATCCAGCGGCTGGCCGCCGACCTGCTCGCCACCCCGGCGGAGCAGATCGAGGCCACCACCTGCCTGCCGCTCAAGCGTGCCGAGGTGATCTGCGCCGGCGCCCTGATCCTGTCCCGGATCGTTGCCCGCGTGGCGGAGCCGATGGTGGTCAGCGAGTCCGACATCCTGGACGCCCTGGCGATGGGCCTGTTGGGCTGACGTCGGCCGAGGCTGCGACGTTGGCCGAGATTGCTGACGCCGCCCGAACCTGTTGACGCCGGCCGAGCCCGTCGAGGCCACGCCCCTAGACTGGCTTCTTGGGCCCCCGTAGCCCAACCGGCAGAGGCAGGCGGCTTAAACCCGCCCAAGTGTGGGTTCGAGTCCCATCGGGGGTACTGGTGGTGGGGGCTTGGTGTGGCTTGGGGCTTTGCCCCGCGGCCAACCGCCCCTCGGCTCACGGTCCCCGAGCCCACACCCAGCCACGGTCCCCGAGCTTGTCGAGGGCGCCGAACGCGAGGAAGCGCAACCACAGCGGGAATGTTCCGGTCCGGGCCCGGCCTCCCGGCCGCGGCCGTGGATGGGCCTGGCCCCCCGAGCGAGGAACGAGCGAGGGGTGGTTGGCCGCGGTGGGAGGCCGGGCCCGTGCCGGAACCCGGGTGGGACTGCCGGAACCCGTCGCTCATCAGGGGCGTCTCAGGGTTGCCTGAGGAATCCCGGCCCGGCTCCGGGCGTTACGTACACTGAAGGCACGTCCCTGACCAGGAGGAACCCAGCCACCATGGCCAACCCCATTCTTTCCCGCCCCGACGCGTTCACGGCCCGCACCCAGCAGCCGTACGCGCAGCAGCCCTTCCCCCAGCAGCCCTACGGCCAGCCCGGCTACGCGCCCCAGGGCTACGCGCCCCAGGGTTATGCCCAGCCCGGCTATGGCCAGCCGCAGCAGTTCCAGCAGCCGCAGGGCACCATGGAGCCGCCGATGAGCCTGGACGACGTGGTCAACAAGACCGGTGTCACCATGCTCGCGCTGATGGCCACCGCGGCCGCCACCTTCTTCTTCCTCGGCACCCTGGACTACGCCGTGCTGCAGCCCGCAACCTACGGCGCGCTGGTGGTCAGCGGTCTGGTCGGCTTCGTGACCGTGCTGCTGGTCTCGGCCCGCAAGAAGATCAGCCCGGCCCTGGTGCTGGCCTACTCACTGATCGAGGGCGTGTTCATCGGCGCCTTCAGCTTCATGTTCGAGGGGATGTACCCCGGCATCGTGGTGCAGGCCGTGCTCGGCACCTTCGCCGCCGCCGGGGCCACCCTGGCCGCCTACAAGTTCTTCAACATTCGGGTCAGCAACAAGATGCGTCGGATGGTCTTCATCGGCACCGCGGCCTTCGCCGGCGTGATGCTGATCAACTTCGTGCTGTCGATCTTCGGCATTGACCTGGGCATGCGGTCCGGTGTCATCGGCCTGGTCGCGGCCCTGATCGGCGTCGGCCTGGGTGTGTTCAACCTGGTGGTGGACTTCGACGACATCGAGCGGGGCATCGCCATGAATGCCCCGGCCAGTGAGGCTTGGCGGGCCGCCTTCGGCATCACCGTCACCATGGTCTGGCTCTACACCGAGATCCTGCGCCTGCTCAGTTACTTCCGTCGCTGACCGCAGCCAGCACCCGGAACGGCCCGCAGCCCCTCGGGGTGCGGGCCGTTCTGCGTCCTCACAGGTTGTGCGTCGTCAGGGGCAGGAAGTCACCAGGTGGGGACGCCGTCCAGGTGCTTGTCCAGCAGGGAGCGGGCGCCCGACGTCCAGGGCAGGGAACGCCAGCTGCGCAGCGGGATCCACGCGGCCTGGGAGGTGGTGCCGTCCACGTCCACCACCGAGGGGGTGGTGGGGGACAGGCAGGTGGCGGTGTAGATGATCCGCAGGGCGTGGAAGTCCTCCAGTACCCCATTGGGGGCCCGGCCCACCCAGTGGTCGCTCTGCAGGTCTATCAACCGGTTGATGCGGACCTCCTGGCCGGTCTCCTCGGCCACCTCCCGGATCAGCGCCTCCGACGGCGACTCCCCGGGATTGAGTCCGCCGCCGGGCAATTGCCACAGGCCCGGTACGGCCGTCTTCTCGCTGCATTCGGTGCCCAGCACGCCGCGCGACGAGCGCACCACGGCGTAGGCCGCGATCCGCTGGTTCTCGACGGGCAACTCGTCGGGCAGCAGGGCTAGGTCGGGGTCGATGCCGCGGTGCTTGATCCGCGGCGGGCGGGAGGTGGCGTGCCGCGGCTGGACCCGGGCGGTGAGCACCACCTCACCGTCGTCCATCCGGGCACTCAGCAGGTCGGTCATCACCAGCCCGCGTCGCCACAGCTGCTGGTGTGGGTGCTGGCCGTGCTCGACGTGGAAGCGCACCAGTTCCCCGGTTCCGGGTGAACCGACTCCGATGATGCGCATTGGGCAATCATGTCATCTTCGCCGCGCGGGTCGAACCTGCCATGCCGGGCTTCGCCGTCAGCGAGAGTGCCCGTCACTGCACTGCGGTGTCGGTGGCGTTGGGTAGGCTGACCGTGCATGGCGGTCTGGGGCCGTCGGCTCGGCCAAGGAAGGGCAACGATGCAGTTCAATGAGAATGCCACGCTGGACAGCTCGCAGATGCAGTCCGCGGGCGGCGGTGGCGGCGGTGGTGTCGCAATCGGCGGCGGCCTCGGTCTGATCATCATGATCCTGGGCCTGATCTTCGGCTTCAATCCGAACGACCTGCTGGGTGGTGCGACGCAGGATGCTGCCACCCAGAGCGGTGAGCAGGCCAACCAGTACGCCGAGTGCAAGACGGGCGCCGACATCGCCAAGAACCGCGAGTGCCGGTGGGTTGCCTATGTGAACTCCATCCAGGGTTACTGGGCCACCCAGTTCCAGCAGGGCCAGTACGTCAAGGCCCCGACGGTCTCCTTCAGCGGCCGGGTGAACACCGCCTGCGGTGCGGCCACCTCCCAGGTGGGGCCGTTCTACTGCCCCGGTGATCGCAAGGTCTACATCGACACCGAGTTCGCTGATCAGCTGCTGCAGCAGCTGGGCGCCCAGGGTGGCCCGGCCGCCGAGGCCTACATCCTGGCCCATGAGTACGGCCACCACATCTCCAACATGACCGGTGACCTGGCCAAGTCCCAGTCCGGCGGCCAGCAGAGCGGCCCGGACTCGATGGCGGTGCGCACCGAGCTGCAGGCCGACTGCTATGCGGGCGTGTGGTTCAAGAATGCGGCCACCAATGACCAGACCGGCATCATCTCGGGCATCCAGCAGGATGACCTGAACCGGATCGTCGACGCCGCCGCGGCGGTGGGTGATGACCGGATCCAGTCCAGCACCACCGGTCAGGTCAACCCGGAGAGCTGGACCCACGGCTCGGCCCAGATGCGGCAGAACTGGGTTGGCAAGGGCTTCACCTCCGGTGACCCGAAGGTCTGCTCCACCGCCATGACCGCCCAGGACCTCGAGTCCTGATCCACCCGCCGCGGGCCGGCGTTCAGCCGCCGGCCACCCGGGTGATCTCGGTTCCGCCGAGCGTGGTGACCACCTTCTGCCCGCCGACGTCGAAGGTGATCACCGGCAAGGCCATCTGATAGCGCCGGGAGATCTCGAAGCTGACTTGCTCCCCGGGGTGACCGGTGCTCTGGGGCAGGCTCGCCACCAGCCGGGCCAGCACCTCGGGGTCCACCACCGACGGCGGGAAGCTCGGCCCGGTGGCGTCGGCCTTGCGGGAGGATTCCCAGGCCGGAACCCTGGCCTGCCGCGTGCGGCGGTCCACCACGCCCTCCTGGGTGCCCGGGGTGTCCGCCCAAAACCCTCCCGACGCGTCCCAGCCGAGCGCCAGCACCCGCTGTTGGCCCGTGGTGGCGTCGCGCAGCCCTTCGGCGAAGCCGGCTGCGGTGCCGAAGTCCAGCCGGTTGATCGGGGACCCGTCGGGGCGCAGGAAGACCGGCATCGACTCGGGCCGAGTGGTGACCGTCATCAGCACCTCGCCGTGGTCGTACTCCACGATCTGCAGTTCCTGGTTGGTGTTGGAGCCGGAGATCCGGGCCGCCTGCTGGAACAGTGCGCCGACGTCGTCCAGGTTGTAGTCGGCCGGGGTGAAGCTGGCCTGCTTGATGTAGGCGATGTCGCTCTCGGCCGGTTCGACCTTGCCGTCGGCCCAGGCCCAGGCCACCACCTTGCCGTCCTTCAGGGCGCTCAGAGTGGCCGTGGTGGCGGTGACGTCCACCTTGATCACGGGCAGTCCATCGGCGGCCCTGACCAGCTGGTCCACGGCTCGACGCGCGGCCCTGGGCCGGGTCAGGTCCACGGCGGTCGAAGCGCTGGGGCTGGCGCTGGCCGGCGTGGAGGCAGCGGGGGAGGCGGGCGGCGTGGCCGGATTGCAGGCCGTCGGGGCCAGCGCCAACCCCAGGCCCACCAGGCCTGCCCCACACCGTCGACGCCCGCTCGCTCCAAGCACCGGGCAAGCCTACCCGGCGTCCGTGTCGCCTCCCGCCAGCTCCGACGTCGAGGCATGTTTTCCCTTGTGAACGTGTGTTCAAGCGCTCGGTGACATTGCTCACTTGGCCCCGCGAATTCCTTCCGAAGGCCTGCCGGGAGGGCTAGGCTCTCGTTACACCGGTTCCCAAGACCGGGGCCGGTGGATTCTCGAGATTGCTATGGCAGCAAGAAAGAGGTCCCGACATGTCCGAGCAGATTGCTGGCGAGGCACCAGGCTCGTCGCAGGACACCGCGGTTCGCGTGAGCCGGCAGGTGTCCACCCCCATCAAGGACGTTTGGAAGGTGCTGTTGACCGACGAGGGCACCGAAGCCCTCCTCGGCCCCGGCGGAAAACTTGGTGACAAGGGCCACACCTGGCAGGCCGACGACGGCACCCACGGTGTCACCCGCAGCTTCCACCCGCTGGAGCAGATCCGGTTCAGCTGGCATCGTGACCAGGATGCCCCGGCCACCATCGTGGACCTGGAACTCCGCGCCGTCGATGACCAGTCCACCGAACTGGAGATCGTGCACGACAAGCTGCCCGACGACGCCGACCGGGAATGGTTGACCGAGCACTGGACCAAGGCGCTGGACCGGATCGCCGACGACGCGCTCTGACCCCAGCCAGCAGGCATCATCTGGGCCGCCCCACCACCGTGGTGGGGCGGCCCATCCCGTCCCTGCCGGCCTGACGCTCTGGGCGAAACCCGGCCTCCGGCGGGCCCAGCCGGCCCCCGGGCAGGGTGGTGGCCGATACGCTCGTGCCATGAAGTTTCTGAAATGGCTGTTGATGCTACTGGGGCTCGCCGCGCTGATTGCCGGCGGCGCCATCCTCGTGAACGTGATCTGGGACATGGGAAAGCTGATGGCAGCGGTGCGCGGTTACAACACCGGCGTCGGTGACCCGACCAACCGGATCTACTACACCGTCGGTCTGGCCGCTCTTGGCGGCCTGCTGCTGGGCTGGGGGATCGGCCTGCCGGGCCGCACCAGCCGCGCGGTGCGCAACCAGTACCGTACTGAGATGGAGTCGCAGGGCCTGATCTCGGATCGGGACGGCGACGGCCGCCCCGACCGCGGCTGACCAGCTCCTCGCCGCCAACCTGACTCGACGACAAGGGAGAACCCATGGGAATCTTCGACATCCTGCGTGGCCAGAAGCACGACGTCAGCGTGACCCGCAGTGCCCTGGACCAGGCCAATGACCCGGCGGGTGATGACAACGCGATCACCAAGCTGATCGAGAACATCCTCCAGATCGGCATCGACGGCCGAAAGCCGTTCGACTCCGCCTCCGCGGTGGCCCACGACGCCCTGGAGTCTGCCGGTGGTGACGTGGACAAGGCGGTCAACAAGGTGGTGCGCAGCCACATCACCTCCGGCGCCGCCGGTGGGCTGGTCACCAGCCTGGGCGGCTTCATCACCATGCCGGTGGCGATCCCCGCCAACCTGCTGGAGTTCTACGTGCAGGCCACCCGGATGACCGCCGCCATCGCCACGCTGCGCGGCTACGACATCAGCCAGCCCAACATCCGCACCGCGATCCTGCTCACCCTGGTGGGCTCCAATGCGGAGGACGTGATGGCCAAGGCCGGTGTGGTGACCGGTACCGGACGCCTGACCACCATGGCGCTGCGCAACCTTCCCCGCCCGGCCATGATGATGGTGAACAAGGCGGTCGGCTTCCGGCTGCTGAAGAGCGTCGGGCAGGGAACCCTGGCCAAGCTGGGCAAGGGGGTCCCGGTGGTCGGTGGCGCCGTGGGCGGCGTGCTCGACGGCTACATGATGAACAAGATCGCCGAGCAGGCGCTCAAGGAGTTCCCCACCTACGCGGCGCCCGCCGCCAATGAGGGACCCAATCCGAGTCTGTGAGGCACCAGCCCGGACGAGAGCGGCCCCGCAGGAGTTGATTCCTGCGGGGCCGCTCTAACGTTCTCGGAGCTTGTCGGCTCCGCGGTCGGCGCGGGGTCAGAGCCTGTTCTTGCCTCGGGCCCAGTCCATCGTGGGCACCTCCTGGGCGAAGTCGGCCAGGAAGTCCGCGGTGGCCTCCATGGCGCTGGTGCGGCCGTGGCGCACGTCGTCCTCCAACTGGCGGTTCAGCTCCCGCAGGTGCTCGCTGGAACGCATGGAATCCAACAGCGTCGCCTCGAGCTGGGAGTGCATCCACACCACCTGTTGCTCGGCCCGGTGCTGCGCCAGACCGCGATTCTCCTCGAGCCAGGCGCGATGGTCCAGCACGGCCTGCCAGACCTCGTCGAGGCTGATCCGCTGCAGTGCGGAGCAGGTGAGCACCGGCACCCGCCGGTCACCGGACTGCTGCACCAGCTTCATCGCAATGCTCAGCTCCCGTGCAGTGACCCTGGCCTCGCCGGCATTGTCCCCGTCGGCCTTGTTGACCGCGATCACGTCGGTGATCTCCAGGATGCCGCGCTTGATGCCCTGCAGCTGGTCACCGGAGCGGGCCAGGGCCAGCATCAGGAAGGTGTCCACCATGCCGGCCACCGCCACCTCCGACTGGCCGACGCCGACGGTCTCGACGATGATCACGTCGTAACCCGCGGCCTCCACCACGAGCATCGCCTCGCGGGTGGCGCGGGCGACGCCGCCCAAGTGATTGCCGCTGGGGGAGGGACGGACGAAGGCATTGCTGCTCTGGGTGAGCTCGCCCATTCGGGTCCGGTCACCCAGCACGGAGCCGCCGGTGCGGGTGCTGGACGGGTCCACCGCCAGCACCGCCACCTTGTGCCCCTGCTCGATCAGCCGCTGCCCCATGGAGTTGATGAAGGTCGACTTGCCTGCCCCGGGGACACCGGAGATGCCCACCCGGACGGCATGTGTCGGGGCGTTGGTGAGATCGGTCAACAGCTGGCGGGCCATCGGCCGGTGGGCCGGCAACTTGGACTCCACCAGGGTGATGGCCTGCGCCACGGCGGCGCGGTCTCCGGCGCGGACTCCCTCGGCCAGCTTCGGGACGTCGAACGTGCGGGGCATCGTTGCTTCCTTCGAGTCGGGTTCTTCAATCGGATGCTATGGGGTTGTGCGGGAAAAAGCGCCTCGGGCGGCCCGAGCGAACTCGAACCGCCCGAGGCGTTCAGCCAGTTGCCTTCTCAGGCATCCATCGCCTGGCGCATCTTCTCGATCAGGCTGACCGCACACGACGGGATGTTGGTGCCCGGCGGGTAGATGTCAACCGCACCGGCCTTGCGCAGATCCTCGAAGTCCTGCTCCGGGATCACGCCGCCGACGACGATCAGGATGTCCTGACGGCCGAGCTTGTCCAGCTCGGCGCGCAGCGCGGGCACCAGGGTGAGGTGTCCGGCTGCCAGCGAGGAGACGCCCACCACGTGCACATCGGCCTCAACGGCCTGGGCGGCAGCCTCCTCGGGGGTCTGGAAGAGCGGGCCCACGTCGACGTCGAAACCGAGATCGGCGAAGGCCGTGGCAATCACCTTCTGGCCCCGGTCGTGACCGTCCTGGCCCATCTTCGCGATCATGATGCGAGGACGACGTCCCTCGGCCTCCTCGAAGGCCTCGACGGCCTTGCGAGCCTCTTCCATCACGGTCGAACCCTCCGCTTCCTTGGAGTAGACCCCGCTGATCGTGCGGATCTGCGCGGTGTAGCGGCCGAAGACCTTCTCCAGGGCGTCCGACAGCTCACCCAGGCTGGCCTGGGCACGCATCGCGTCGATCGCGACCTTGAGCAGGTTGCGCTCCGGGTCGGTCGGGTCGGGGTTGGCAGCCGCCCAGGTGACCTTCTCCAGGGCGGCCTGGCAGGCGGCCTCGTCCCGCTCGGCCCGCAGCTTCTCCAGCTTGGCGATCTGCTCGGCACGCACCTTGGCGTTGTCCACCTTGAGCACGTCGAGCGGATCGTCCTTGTCCAGCTGGAACTTGTTGACGCCGATCACCGGCTGACGGCCCGAGTCAATCCGCGCCTGGGTACGGGCGGCGGCCTCCTCGATGCGCATCTTCGGGATGCCCTGCTCGATGGCCTTGGCCATGCCGCCGGCCTCCTCGACCTCCTGGATCAGGCCCCAGGCCTTCTCCGCGAGGTCCTGGGTCAGCTTCTCCACGTAGGTGGAGCCGGCCCACGGGTCGATCACGCGGCAGTTGCCCGACTCCTGCTGGATGAACAGCTGGGTGTTGCGGGCAATCCGGGCGCTGAAGTCTGTCGGCAGCGCAATGGCCTCGTCGAGGGCATTGGTGTGCAGGGACTGCGTCTGGCCCTGGGTGGAGGCCATCGCCTCGATGCAGGTGCGCACCACGTTGTTGTAAACATCCTGCGCGGTCAGGGACCAGCCGGAGGTCTGCGAGTGGGTGCGCAGGCTCATCGACTTCGGGTTCTGCGGATTGAACTGCTTCACCAGGCGGGCCCAGAGCATGCGAGCCGCACGCATCTTGGCCACCTCCATGAAGAAGTTGGTGCCGATCGCCCAGAAGAAGCTCAGGCGGGGAGCGAACTTGTCCACCTGGAGGCCCACGGACTCGCCGGCGCGGATGTACTCCACGCCGTCGGCCAGGGTGTAAGCCATCTCGATGTCGGCCGTCGCTCCGGCCTCCTGCATGTGGTAGCCGGAGATGGAGATCGAGTTGAACTTGGGCATGTTCGCGCTGGTGAAGGCGAAGATGTCCGCGATGATCCGCATCGACGGCAGCGGCGGGTAGATGTAGGTGTTACGAACCATGAACTCCTTGAGGATGTCGTTCTGGATCGTGCCGGCCAGCTGCTCCGGCTTCACCCCCTGCTCCTCGGCCGCCACCACGTAGAGCGCCAGCACGGGAAGCACGGCGCCGTTCATGGTCATCGAGACGCTCATCTGGTCCAGCGGGATGCCGTCGAAGAGCTGGCGCATGTCCAGGATCGAGTCGACGGCCACGCCGGCCATGCCCACGTCGCCGGAGACGCGCGGGTGGTCGGAGTCGTAGCCCCGGTGGGTCGCCAGGTCGAAGGCGATCGACAGGCCCTTCTGCCCGGCCGCCAGGTTGCGACGGTAGAAGGCATTGGACTCGGCGGCCGTCGAGAAGCCGGCGTACTGGCGGATGGTCCACGGCTGGTTGGTGTACATGGTGGCGTACGGGCCGCGGAGGAAGGGTGGGATGCCCGGCATGGTCTCCAGGAAGTCCATGCCCTCGTAGACGTCCGTGCCGTAGATGTGCTCAACCGGCAGCTGTTCGGGGGTCACCCACTGCTCGACGGCGGGCGCCTGCGCGAGCAGCTGCTCGAACTGGGCCTGGGCGTCGGCCGGGATGGCCTGCTCGTCCAGCGGGACGGAATCGAAACGAACCTCGGTGCTCACTTGGAGACTCCCAACGTGTCGAGGGTGGTGCCGAGCAGAGTGACGACGTCGACGCCCAGGGCGACGGTGCCGTCAATGACTCCTTCGGCTTCGGATGCGCCCTCGCCCAGCTCCTTCAGGTTGCCGGCCAGGTACACGGTCTTGGCACCGGCCTCCTTCAGGGCCTTGGCGACGGGCAGTGCCTGCTCGGCGTAGACCTTGGCATTGGAGCACAGGCAGGCAACGGGCGTGCCGGCCTGCTTGAAGGCCGCGACGATCTCCTCGGTGGAGCCGCCCTCGGCCTTGGGCGTGGGCAGCCCGGCAACGTGGAAGAGGTTGCCGGCAAAGCCCTCCCGGGCACCGAAGTCACGACGCTGGCCCAGGCAGGCCAGGAAGACCGAGGCATTGGGCTGGGCCTTGACGGCGTCGCGCATGGCCTCGAAGACCTCGGAGTCCCGGTGCCATTCGAGCCCGGCGAAGGCCGGGGCCTCGGGGCGGGGGCGGGCGGTGGTGACGTCCAGCTCCTCGATGTTCGGGAACTCGGAGACACCGGTGATCGGCTTCTTGCGGGTGGCCAGGCGCTTGGCGCGCTCGGCGATCACCGGCTCCAGCTCGGTCTTGGCAAGCCCGTCGACAACGGCCTTGGCCATGCCACCGGCAGCCTCGAGCTTGCCGAAGACAGCCCAGCCGGCCTCGGCCAGCTTCTTGGTGAGGGACTCGACATACCAGGAGCCGCCCGCCGGGTCATTGACCCGGACGATGTTGGACTCCTCGGCCAGGATCACCTGGGTGTTGCGGGCAATGCGACGGCTGAAGTCGCCGGGCAGGCCCCACGCGGTGTCGAAGGGCAGCACGGTGATCGCCTCGGCGCCACCGATACCGGCGGCGAAGGTGCTCATGGTGCCGCGCAGCATGTTCACGTAGGCGTCGTCGCGGGTGACCTCGCGCCAGGAGGTGACGGCGTGCTGCCGGGCACCCCGCTTGGCCTCGGAGACCCCGAAGACCTCGCCCACCTTGGACCAGCAGGTGCGCAGCGCGCGCAGCCGGGCAATCGTGGCGAACTGGTCGACGGTGGCGGTGACCCGGAAGTCGATCGCGTCGAAGGCCTGGTCGGGGGTGAGCCCCTGGTCGATCAGTGCCCGGACGTACTCGGCACCGGTGGCCAGCGCGTAGCCCAGCTCGTGCACGTCGCCGGCGCCGGCGTTGTGCCAGATGGTGGCGTCCACGACGATGGCGCGGGAGCTCCGCATCCCGTCCAGCTTCTTGACCCACTCGGCCAGCGCGCCCAGCTCGGGAGTGGTGCCGTTGAGGGCGGCCAGACCGATCGGGTCCAGGCCCAGCACGGCGGACTTGTGGTTGCGCGGCTTGTCGCTGGCGTCCAGGACCTGCAGCAGCGCCTCGGCGGCGGCCTCCTGGTCGGTACGGCTGGACACCTCGACGGTGATCAGCTCCAGCAGCACGCCCTCCAGTGTGCGGGCCAGGTCCTCGGCCTTGATGGCGTCGGGGTCAACCCGGAACCACAGGCTGCTGGCGCCGCGCTCCAGGTCGGTGAGCACCGCTTGGCTGGTGAAGGCCGCATCGGGATCCTCGTGCAGGGCCCGCACATCCCACGCGTCGGCCTCGCCATTGTGCACTGTGGTGCCGCGGGTGAAGGGGGCGACGCCGGGGTAGCCCAGCTCCTTCGGGGCATCCTCCAGCGTGTAGATGGGCGCGATCTCCACGCCGTCGACGGTGGTGGTGACCAGTCGGGCAACCGCCTGGTCACCGGTCAGTAGCTTGTCTTCTGGACGTCCGCGGTTCAGGACCTTGGCGGCTGCCTCGCGCCACTTGTCCATCCCCGGCTTCGCGAAGTCGCTGGCGAGCTTGAACTCTCCAGCACCCCCGCGGGCGTCCGGCTCAGTCGTTGTCATGGGACTCCTGCTCCGATGAGGTTGTCGTCGGCTCCCCCGAAGGGTGACCGACCTGACGTGTGGACTCCTCGGTTCCGTTCTGGTGGTGACGCGTGAGCCCGGGAACACCCTGCAGGACTGATCCCGGGGCCGGCGCCCCTGCGCTCGCACCTGGCGGGTACGACGCCGCTGGCAGGTATTCGGACTCGTGGGCACTTCGCCCGAAGGCGTCTTCCTCGACCACCGCTTCCCAGGCCCAGACCCAGTGCTGCTCGTCCGGTGGCGTGCGATCCCTCGCATGCCGGACGGGTGGTGTCGTTCCCACTCACCGCTGCGGGACAGTTCCGGATTCTCGCCGGATTCCCTCTTGCGTCGGCCTGCGTGCACAGGTCGAACCAGCACTTCAAACCCTAGCGGGAGGCCTGTCTGCGCGGGGGTGGCGGGGTGAGAAAATGGCACTTGTGGTCAGACCGTAGGCGCGCCCGGTCGACCGTCTCGGCGCCGAGTGGACGACGCGCCGCGGAGTGGCTATAGTCTTCTCTCGCGCCTGCCGCTCCGGCCAAGCCCGGGGCATGATGGCGCCAGATCCGCCGGAAACGACGGATTTGCA
This sequence comes from Luteococcus sp. H101, assembly GCF_038433155.1. Classification (NCBI taxonomy): domain Bacteria; kingdom Bacillati; phylum Actinomycetota; class Actinomycetes; order Propionibacteriales; family Propionibacteriaceae; genus Luteococcus; species Luteococcus sp. H101. The sequence goes on along the minus strand of NZ_JBCDMW010000044.1, from coordinate 5,541 downwards.
ACGGAAAGTTCGATGAACTAAAGTTGAACGGGTTGCCGCAAGGCAGTCCACGGCAGGAAGTCAGGCGTTGCGACGCATGGCCCACTGCCAGCCGGTCGAGGATCGGAGTTGACACTCCGAAAGATTGCCGGTAAGGTTGTCGAGTTGCCCCAAGCGAGCGTCGTGGGATGTGAGCGCGGGTCGTGCCCGAAACTTGAGAACTCAACAGCGTGTCTAAGGTCAATGCCTAAATTTACCCGTGGCCATTGATTGGATCCCTTTTGTGGGGGTTTGGTTGGTGGTTATGGTTTCTTTGAGTATGGAATTTTGATTTGCCAGTTTTCTGGTATGTCGGGTTTCGAACTTGTTGATGTGACGACGTTGCCGCCTTTGGTGGTTGTCGATATTTTTCAACGGAGAGTTTGATCCTGGCTCAGGACGAACGCTGGCGGCGTGCTTAACACATGCAAGTCGAACGGTAAGGCCCTTCGGGGTACACGAGTGGCGAACGGGTGAGTAACACGTGAGTAACCTGCCCCAGACTCTGGGATAACCGCCGGAAACGGTGGCTAATACTGGATATTCAGCTTTCATCGCATGGTGGTTGTTGGAAAGATTTTTTGGTTTGGGATGGGCTCGCGGCCTATCAGCTTGTTGGTGAGGTAGTGGCTCACCAAGGCTTCGACGGGTAGCCGGCCTGAGAGGGCGACCGGCCACATTGGGACTGAGATACGGCCCAGACTCCTACGGGAGGCAGCAGTGGGGAATATTGCACAATGGACGGAAGTCTGATGCAGCAACGCCGCGTGCGGGATGACGGCCTTCGGGTTGTAAACCGCTTTCAACGCAGACGAAGCGAGAGTGACGGTATGCGTAGAAGAAGCACCGGCCAACTACGTGCCAGCAGCCGCGGTGATACGTAGGGTGCGAGCGTTGTCCGGAATTATTGGGCGTAAAGAGCTTGTAGGCGGTTTGTTGCGTCAGAAGTGAAAACTCAGGGCTTAACCCTGAGCCTGCTTCTGATACGGGCAGACTAGAGGAAGTTAGGGGAGAACGGAATTCCTGGTGGAGCGGTGGAATGCGCAGATATCAGGAGGAACACCGGTGGCGAAGGCGGTTCTCTGGGACTTTCCTGACGCTGAGAAGCGAAAGCGTGGGGAGCAAACAGGCTTAGATACCCTGGTAGTCCACGCCGTAAACGGTGGGTACTAGGTGTGGGTCACATTCCACGTGATCCGTGCCGCAGCTAACGCATTAAGTACCCCGCCTGGGGAGTACGGCCGCAAGGCTAAAACTCAAAGGAATTGACGGGGCCCCGCACAAGCGGCGGAGCATGCGGATTAATTCGATGCAACGCGAAGAACCTTACCTGGGTTTGACATGTACCGGAAACCTTCAGAGATGGAGGCCCCTTTTTGGTCGGTACACAGGTGGTGCATGGCTGTCGTCAGCTCGTGTCGTGAGATGTTGGGTTAAGTCCCGCAACGAGCGCAACCCTCGTCCAATGTTGCCAGCACGTAGTGGTGGGGACTCATTGGAGACCGCCGGGGTCAACTCGGAGGAAGGTGGGGATGACGTCAAGTCATCATGCCCCTTATGTCCAGGGCTTCACGCATGCTACAATGGCCGGTACAATGAGCTGCGAGCCTGTAAGGGTGAGCGAATCTCAAAAAGCCGGTCTCAGTTCGGATTGGGGTCTGCAACTCGACCCCATGAAGTCGGAGTCGCTAGTAATCGCAGATCAGCAACGCTGCGGTGAATACGTTCCCGGGGCTTGTACACACCGCCCGTCAAGTCATGAAAGTCGGTAACACCCGAAGCCAGTGGCCCAACCCTTTTGGGGGGGAGCTGTCGAAGGTGGGACTGGTGATTAGGACTAAGTCGTAACAAGGTAGCCGTACCGGAAGGTGCGGCTGGATCACCTCCTTTCTAAGGAGCTTTGTACAGGCAGCCGTTGTGTTGTTTGTCATTCACGCTGGTTCCAACACGCACGTTGTTGGCCGGTCGTGGCTCTGGATTGTGGAACATTGACCAATGCACTCGTCTGAGTGGATGTTGTTTCTAGTACTGCCCTTTTGGGGTGTGGAACGAGGTGGTGTCCGTGAGGAGGGGTGTGACACGCTGTTGGGGTTCTGAGGGGTCGGTCACGCATGGTGACGCTCTCTGTGTCGAACCGCATACTGATGACTGTTGTGGTTGTTGGTGGTGGTGTCGCCCGTATTTTGAGAACTGGACAGTGGACGCGAGCATCTTTGTAGTGTTTTTTTACAAGCTACTTAGTGCGATCGGTGGATGCCTAGGCACCAAGAGCCGATGAAGGACGTTGTAACCTGCGATAAGCCCTGGGGAGCTGGTAAACGAGCTGTGATCCTGGGATTTCCGAATAGGGAAACCTTGAAGTTACCGGAGTTGTGTCCGGCAACCTCTGCCTGAATGTATAGGGCAGTTGGAGGGAACGCGGGGAAGTGAAACATCTCAGTACCCGTAGGAGAAGAAAACAATAGTGATTCCGTGAGTAGTGGCGAGCGAAAGCGGAGGAGGCCAAACCGTGTGTGTGTGATAGCTGACAGGTGTTGCATGCGCGGTGTTGTGGGGCCATTCGGATCATACTGTCATGTGATCAACAAGTGAGAAATGTGCAGCGAAGGTGAATCAGTTGGGAAGCTGGACCGGAGTGGGTGAGAGTCCCGTAACCGTATGTTGTGCACTTGTGAGTGTTACCCCAAGTAGTGCGGAACCCCTGAAATTCCGCGTGAATCTGGCGGGACCACCCGTTAAGCCTAAATACTCCTTGGTGACCGATAGCGGACAAGTACCGTGAGGGAAAGGTGAAAAGTACCCCGGGAGGGGAGTGAAATAGTACCTGAAACCGATCGCATACAATCCGTCGGAGCCCGTGAGGGTGACGGCGTGCCTTTTGAAGAATGAGCCTGCGAGTTAGTGGTGTGTGGCGAGGTTAACCCGTGTGGGGTAGCCGTAGCGAAAGCGAGTCCGAACAGGGCGATACAGTCGCACGCTCTAGACCCGAAGCGTAGTGATCTATCCATGGCCAGGTTGAAGCGACGGTAAGACGTCGTGGAGGACCGAACCCACTTGGGTTGAAAACCGAGGGGATGAGCTGTGGATAGGGGTGAAAGGCCAATCAAACTACGTGATAGCTGGTTCTCCCCGAAATGCATTTAGGTGCAGCGTCGCGTGTTTCTTTCCGGAGGTAGAGCACTGGATGGTCTAGGGGGCCCACAAGCTTACCGAAATCAGCCAAACTCCGAATGCCGGGAAGTGAGAGCGTGGCAGTGAGACTGCGGGCGATAAGGTTCGTAGTCGAGAGGGAAACAGCCCAGATCATCAGCTAAGGTCCCCAAGAGATAACTAAGTGGAAAAGGATGTGGAGTTGCGCAGACAACCAGGAGGTTGGCTTGGAAGCAGCCATCCTTGAAAGAGTGCGTAATAGCTCACTGGTCAAGTGATTCCGCGCCGACAATGTAGCGGGGCTCAAGTTATCCACCGAAGCTGTGGCACTCACACAATAACCTCTGTAAGGCAGGTGTGTGGGTGGGTAGGGGAGCGTCGTGTGTGCGGTGAAGCGGCGGGGTGACCCAGTCCGTGGAGTGCACACGAGTGAGAATGCAGGCATGAGTAGCGAATGACGGGTGAGAAACCCGTCCGCCGAATATCCAAGGGTTCCAGGGTCAAGCTAATCTGCCCTGGGTAAGTCGGGACCTAAGGCGAGGCCGACAGGCGTAGTCGATGGACAACCAGTTGATATTCTGGTACCGGCGAAACAACGTCCATGCTGAATCATCTGATGCTAAGCACGCGAGCCGGCACGGATCCTTCGGGTGATGTGTTGGTGAGTCTGTGAACCGAGGGTGTAGTAGGCAAGCTGCGGAGGGACGCAAGAAGGTAGCCCATCCCGGGCGATGGTTGTCCCGGGTCAAGTGTGTAGGGTTGACGGTAGGCAAATCCGCCGTCTGTATGCCTGAGACATGATGAGGAGCCACACTGTGTGTGGTGAGTGGGTGATCCTATGTTGCCTAGAAAAGCTTCGTGAGCGAGTTGTGAGCCGCCCGTACCCTAAACCGACACAGGTGGATTGGTAGAGAATACCGAGGCGATCGAGAGAATCATGGTGAAGGAACTCGGCAAAATACCCCCGTAACTTTGGGATAAGGGGGACCCGATGCGTTAGCCGTCTTGCGCGGTGAAGCGTGGAGGGTCGCAGAGACCAGGCCCAAGCGACTGTTTACTAAAAACATAGGTCCGTGCCAACTTGAAAGAGGATGTATACGGACTGACTCCTGCCCGGTGCTGGAAGGTTAAGGGGAACTGTTAGCTTCGGCGAAGCGGTGAACTTAAGCCCCAGTAAACGGCGGTGGTAACTATAACCATCCTAAGGTAGCGAAATTCCTTGTCGGGTAAGTTCCGACCTGCACGAATGGAGTAACGATTTGGGCGCTGTCTCCACCATGAACTCGGCGAAATTGCAGTACGAGTAAAGATGCTCGTTACGCGTAGTAGGACGGAAAGACCCCGGGACCTTTACTATAGTTTGGTATTGGTGTTCGGTACAGCTTGTGTAGGATAGGTGGGAGACTGTGAAGCGGCCACGCCAGTGGTTGTGGAGTCATCGTTGAAATACCACTCTGGCTGTTCTGGATATCTAACCTAGGACCATGATCTGGTTCAGGGACAGTGCCTGATGGGTAGTTTGACTGGGGCGGTCGCCTCCCAAAAGGTAACGGAGGCGCCCAAAGGTTCCCTCAGCCTGGTTGGCAATCAGGTGTTGAGTGTAAGTGCACAAGGGAGCTTGACTGTGAGACCGACAGGTCGAGCAGGGACGAAAGTCGGGACTAGTGATCTGACGGTGGCATGTGGACGCGCCGTCACTCAACGGATAAAAGGTACCCCGGGGATAACAGGCTGATCTTGCCCGAGCGCTCACAGCGACGGCATGGTTTGGCACCTCGATGTCGGCTCGTCGCATCCTGGGGCTGGAGTCGGTCCCAAGGGTTGGGCTGTTCGCCCATTAAAGCGGCACGCGAGCTGGGTTTAGAACGTCGTGAGACAGTTCGGTCCCTATCCACTGCGCGCGTAGGAATCTTGAGAAGAGCTGTCCTTAGTACGAGAGGACCGGGACGGACTAACCTCTGGTGTGCCAGTTGTTCTGCCAAGAGCACGGCTGGTTGGCTACGTTGGGAAGTGATAACCGCTGAAAGCATCTAAGCGGGAAGCACGCTTCAAGATGAGGGTTCCCACAGAACAATCTGGTAAGGCCCCCTGTAGACCACGGGGATGATAGGTCGGATGTGGAAGCACAGCAATGTGTGGAGCTGACCGATACTAATAGGCCGAGGGCTTGTATCAAACCTACAACGATGTTCGCGTCCACTGTACGGTTCCCGAAATACGGTCGGGAACGACTGATATTTCCATAGTGTTTCGGTGGTCATGTCAAAAGGGAAACACCCGGTCCCATTCCGAACCCGGAAGTTAAGCCTTTTAGAGCCGATGGTACTGCAGGGGGGACCCTGTGGGAGACTAGGACACCGCCGGACTTACAAA